>JBOIDH010000101.1:0-7439 GCA_050740495.1 Gammaproteobacteria bacterium
GCGAACGCCGCTAGGTCCGCGCGCCGCAACACCATTCCCGCGGCCATGGCGTGCCCCCCGAACTTGCTGATGAGCCCCGGGTGAGCCGCGGCCACGGCATCGAGCGTGTCACGGACGTGCACGCCGGCGACGGAGCGCGCCGAACCCTTGATTTCATCTTCCGAGGCCAAGGCGAAAGCGATCACGGGACGATTGATGCGTTCGCGGATTCGGCCGGCCACGATCCCCACTACTCCTTGGTGCCAGTCCTCGTGGAATAGGCAAACGCCGTAGGCGGTTTCATTGATTTCCCGAGATCCAAGGCTTGCCAGCGATCCGATCGCCTCTTCATGCATCTTGGCCTCGATGTCGCGCCGCTCGCGGTTGAGCCCGTCGAGCCGCACGGCCAATTCCTTGGCCGTGCCTTCGTCCTCGGCGAGGAGGCACTCGATCCCCAGCGACATGTCCGCCAAACGGCCCGCGGCATTGAGCCTCGGCGCAACCGCGAAGCCAAGATCACGCGCGGACAGCCGCCCTAAATCCCGGCCCGCAACCGACGCCAAGGCGCGGATCCCGGGGACACAGCGTCCGGCCCGGATCCGGGCCAGCCCTTGGGCAACGAGAATGCGGTTGTTGTGGTCGAGCGGTACCACATCGGCCACGGTGCCGAGCGCGACCAGGTCCAGGAATGAGGCGAGGTTCGGTTCCGGCATTGCCTTGCCGGCGAACCAATTCGAGGCCCGCAGATGAGCGCGTAATGCCGTCAGCACGTAAAACATGACGCCGACACCGCAAAGGCACTTGCTCGGGAAAAGATCCCCGGGCCGATTGGGGTTGACGATCGCATCCGCTTCCGGCAGGGCGGGTCCCGGCAGATGATGGTCCGTGATCACGACCCGCACACCCGCGCGCCGGGCCGCGGCGACCCCGTCGATGCTGGAGATGCCGTTATCGACGGTAACGAGAACCTGGGGCCGGCACGGGAGAGTAATCGCCACGATCTCGGGCGTGAGACCATAGCCATACTCGAAGCGGTTGGGGACGACATAATGCACATCCGCCGCCCCCAATGCCCGTAACCCGCGCACGGTGAGCGCACAGCCGGTGGCGCCATCGGCATCGAAGTCGCCGACCACGACGATGCGCTCGCCGCGTTCAAGCGCGCCGGCGAGCACCTCCACGGCCTGAGGCATGCCGCCCAACTCACGGTAGGGAAGAAGGCGGGTGAGCGAATAGTCCAATTCCTCGGAAGAACGCACGCCGCGCGCGAGGTAAATACGCTGCAACACGGGCCGCAGGCCGTTCATAGGGCCGTCCGCCGCCGGGATGACGCGTCTGACAATCCGCTTTTCCATGGTTTTGAAAGCTTACGGTGTAAGATACGGTTCGAGCGCGGTAGCGCGGTACGGTGCCCCGCGAGCCCCTATACAAGCAGCTTGGGTTGTGGTCTATTAATTGCCGGATCGGATGCCAGCGAACCCGGGCGACGTCAACCGTAATGCGTTTGTGAATTTTTAGGTCATTTTATAACAGTTCGTGGGAGGGGACTCATTTAATATGAGATATGCACCAGCAAGGGTAATTCCTATGAACCGGACAAGTAGCATAGACAGTACTCCATCGGAAACGAAATGCGCGGCGTTGCTCTGCGAAGCCGCCAAGAGTCAGTTGGTGGTAATCGATATCCAGGCGAAACTCGGCGCCACGATTCCGGTGAAGGTCCTTAATCGCGTGATCGACAATACCGTTTTGCTGTTGGAGGCTGCCAAAACGCTCGGGATCCCGGTGCTCGCCAGCGAGCAATACCCGAAAGGCCTAGGCCCCTTGGAGCCCCGGATCATCGAACACCTTCCGAGCGGCGTGCAACGCTTCCAGAAAACCTCGTTCTCATGCGTGCAAGCCAACGGTTTTCTCGATGCGATTAAGAATGCCGCTCGGCCACAGGTGGTGCTCGCGGGGATGGAGGCGCACGTTTGCATATTGCAGACGGCGATTGACCTCCGCACCCAGGGTTTCGACGTGTTCGTGGCCGAAGATGCGCTGTGCTCGCGCAAGCTCGAAAATTACCAGAATGCCCTATCGCGCATGCAACAATCCGGCGTAGCGGTGCTCAGCGCCGAGTCCGTGGTGTTTGAGTGGCTACGCGACGCGCAACATGAGCATTTCAAAGCCATCGCGAAGCTTTTGCGTTGACGGGGTTTAATCCCGCGGCGCGCACATAAACCAGGGCGACAACGCGAACGGACACTCGCGATCGCATGCTTAGTTCTGTGCACCGCCACTGTGCATACGGCGTCTAAGCCACCGCTTATCGAGCTGCGTGATCTCACCAAAACTTATCACGAAGGCGGCTCCGAGCGCGTAGTCCTCCAAGGTGTGAACGCCGCCTTCTCCCCGGGACAGTTCTTAGCCGTGACCGGGCAGAGTGGTTCGGGGAAATCGACGCTGCTCAATCTTATCAGTGGCATCGACCTCCCGACGGCCGGCGGAGTCCGGTTCGACGAGATTTGGCTGCACGCACTCGATGATACGCAACGCACATTGTTTCGGCGCCGCCATATTGGATTCGTGTTTCAGTTCTATAATCTTATCCCGACGCTAACGGTCGAAGAGAACTTGCTGTTACCCCTCGAGCTCAATGGGATCACGGGCCACAAGGCCCGGACCAAGGCCACGGGGTTTCTGGAACGGCTGGGCCTCGATGGGCGCGGGTCGAGCTATCCTGATCGACTCTCGGGCGGGGAACAGCAACGGATCGCCATCGCCAGGGCATTGATACACGATCCCGGCGTGATCCTGGCCGACGAGCCGACCGGTAATCTCGATCTCGAGACCGGGCGCTCCGTACTGAACCTGCTGCAAGAAACCGTTCGAGAGGCCGGCAAGACCTTAATTATGGTGACGCACAGCCAAGAAATGGTGGCTGTCGCCGACCGCGTTTATCGTCTGGAACAGGGACGGCTGACGGCATCGGCATCAGCATCGTGACCTCTCTGGACATCCCAGCGATCAATCCCTCTGGAATCGATTGGAGGGCTATCTATTTCTTGGCGGGGTTACTAACATGGCGCGACCCTGCTATCCGATTACCCTGGCTCGGTACCAACGAAGCTCATGCTGATCCCGCTCAGAGACGATCTCCATCTTCAAGCTCGCCCGCTCGTGACCTACACACTCATCGGCGCATGTATTCTCCTATTCTTGTTGCAGCAATCATTGGAAGTGGTCGAGTCTCAGCGTCTAATTTATAGTTTCGGTATCATACCCGCCCTGCTGTCTGAACATGCGCGGCTGGCGCCCGGGTTGGTGTTCATATCTCCCGAAGCGGCGTTGTTTACATCCATGTTTTTGCACGCCGGATGGTTCCATCTGATTGGGAACATGCTTTACCTGTGGATATTTGGCGACGACGTGGAAGACTCGATGGGCCGCTGTCGCTATCTAGTTTTCTATTTGCTTTGCGGCCTCGCCGGAGCACTGAGCCATGTCGCGGCGCATCCTACGTCGGGAATACCGGTGGTCGGCGCAAGCGGGGCGGTATCCGGCGTGCTTGGCGCCTACCTGCTCCTGTATCCGCACGCGCGGATCTTAGTGCTCCTGCCGATGCCTAGATTCTCCCGCTTAGTCCGATTACCCGCTTTTTTAGTGCTGGGTTTTTGGATTGTGTTTCAGTTACTTAATGCAGCGTTCGCCGGCGGCCAAGAAGGCGGGGTCGCGTGGTACGTCCATATCGGCGGTTTCGTGGCGGGAATGGCCCTCGTTCCGCTTTTTAAAGACCGAAGAGTCGGTTTGTTACAACCTGCTCATGGTTCTCGCCGTTGGCTGAGGAAATTATGACGACGCTTAGCAACCGAGAATCCCGCCCCATCTAACGTGGAACGTACTTGATGGCATGGTTTTTTCATCCCGCTTGGCGCGGTGACTTTTTCATGGCGCGTATCGTCACCATGAGATTTGGCCGCGATTGGCCCCCGGATCCATGGGATTCAACTAGTGACCTTGCGAGTATAGCGAATGGTACGTGTCCCCTTTTCAAGCACGGTCGATCTAAAGCGGTTAGTGCGGATCGACCACATTAGTTATTTATATAGATCCGCGTTATCGGAGATAGGCGTCGGAACGCTGTTAGCAATCGTTGCGTTCTGCTCGCTTTGGGGGAGCAACAATCAGGGGATAGCGGTTTTTTGGACTGGCGCCCTGGTGTGCATTTACGCGCTCCGCATCGCGTTAAGGGGTCTTTACCAACGATCGCTCACACGCGATAAAAATGAAGCGCTGTGGCTGACCGCAATTCTTTCAAGCATCGCGATCACCGGTATCGCATGGGGAGGGTTCGATGTAATGATCTCCGCCTACGGTACTGGATATAGCCCGACCTTGATCTTGCTATGCACGGGATGTCTCGCCATGGCTATGCTTGCCATCTACTCGGGCGCATCGGATGCCGTTTTCGCGTATGCAATACCGGCACTGGCGCCAACCATCGCCTACCATATCTTTCAAGTGAAAGCAGATAATCTGGCGGCGGCCATAGTATTGGTGATATACACAGCGACATTGATTATTGCTTCGCGCCGCTTGAATGAGACGCTATTTGCCTACTGGCGAGCCCGCGAAGAAGGCAGGCTTTTACTCCACGCCGTCGATGACGGCAAAGAACAAGTCAGTACGCTAAATATTGCGCTCAAGACCCATGCGGAACAACAAGAACGCACGGCGTCGGAATTGCAGCGCACAACGGCTGTCTTGGAGTCATCGGAGCTAAAAGCCAGGGCCTTAGCCGGTACCCTGGTGCACATCTCAACCAAATGCTCGGTCACGGGTTTGCTCAATAGCCGCCACTTCACCGAGATCCTCGCTACGGAATGGGCGCGCCTGATGCGCGACAAGAAACCGCTCTCCTTGATCTTGTTCGATCTCGATGATGGCGAGCCGAATCGGGACTTTTACCGATCGGCCCAAGGCGCAAAGTGCTTGCGGCGTATAGCCGGCATCACACGGAATTTCTCTCGGCGCGCGGGCGACGTCGCGGCCCGTCACGATGGTACTCGATTCAGTATCCTGCTGCCGGGAGCCGACACGGCAAGTGCAAGCCGCATCGCGGAGAGTTTGCGGCGCGAGGTGGAAACGCAAAGGGTGATTCATGCCGCTTTAGATCCGGGAGCGATAATAACGATCCATACCGGCGTCGCGACGCTGATCCCATCTCGGTCCCGAAACCCAAACGACTTAATCAAGTACAGTGATACCGCGCTCTATGAAGCCAGATTTCAGGGTGGCAATCGGGTTGTATGTTATCGAGCATTAGATAACCTAATGCTGGAACGCTGGGACAACCGTGCTGACGGACGACCGTCCGAAGAAGGTGTCGTCAAGAAACTCGCGCTTCGCGGCTACGAAGGCCGGACGAATCGATATGAGCCCGGTTCCAAGATTTCGGATCATTGCCCCGATGTCGATGCGGTCCACGCGGTTTTGCGTGGTCGACTTCGTATCACACTTGACGGTCAATCCCTGGAATTGCGCCCCGGCGATTGCTTATTTTTCCCACCTGGCGCAACTTGCAGCGCCGAGGTTGCTAGTAACGAAGCCGTCTATCTATTGGAGGCGGCAAAGGCTCAATAACGTCCTCATCAACTTCGATTACGCCAGCGGGCAGGAAATCCCGTGGAACGCGCAAAGGGAAGGCCCGCGCTTCTCCCTTTTTAAAACCGCATCGCCACGGTTCCCGCGCCTTACCGCGGAGAGCACATTTAAACATCCAACCACCCATTGCTAAAGGTCCAAAAATCAGCGCCGATAGGGTGCTGATGTTCGCTCTTGGACCCATGTTGATCCCTATATTATTCCTGGCAGGAGTACCTAGATGACAGGGTCAACCGCAAAAATCACAGCGCGCACTGCCACCAATTACGAGGAATTGGCCGAAGCCGTGAACGGCCTTTTTACTGAATCAGACTGTGATACCGATCAAATACTCAACTGCGTGGAGCATTATCTGCAACAAAAAGTACGCAGCGTCCTGGACGGTGAATATCCATTAGATAGCTTACCACTGATGCCGGCCACGGTAAGCGCGCTTCTTCCCAAGCTCAACGAAGCGCCATTTACCGTCGACCGTGTTTATCCCTTCGCCATGCAAGATCCCGCGGTGGCGGCGGAAATTATTCGTTTTGCAAATGAGGGCTCGCGCAAGGGCTCCGCGAAAGCGATTTCCAATCTCAATCAAGCATTAGAAGAACTTGCGCCGGACACGCTAAGATCGGTATTAACAAAGGTATTGCTTCGGCCCACTATTCCGATTAAACCGATATTCGTTCAACTGATTGGCAAACCTCTGTGGGACCATGCACGTGATTGCGGGCAAGCATGTGCCGAGTTGGCATACGAAAACCAAGTGGATGCGAATGATGCGGCCTTTATTGGACTGACCCACGATCTTGGCAAGTTAGTAATATTCAAGCTTCTATGCGTTGCGTTTCGGGCCACCGGTTCGTCCGTTTCTCCGCGCGCCGCGGTGGTTGCTCAAATCGTACGGCAATATGCGTTTAAACTGTCCCGGTTTGTCGCAGAATTTTGGAATTTTCCTCAGGTATACGTGCAGGCACTCGAAGATCAGGCGCCCGTCCGCGCTGCGGGTGAGATGTCGTCACTCGGACGCACTTTATACTATGGTAATCTCCTTGCCGAAGCCTATGCGGTGCTTCAGAAGTACCGCTATTCCGGCCCCGATTTGGAGCAAGCGCTGCAACAGCTCGGCATGTCCTTATCACGCGTTTACGATATATTTCCCGCCGCACCGCGGCTCGCATACCGATAGCTCCCGGCAGAATACCTGATTAAGGTATGGCGAGGGATGCCGCGAGAATCGGCGCACGGAAACTGATTTAGTCTCGCAGGTTGGCCTGCAGCTCAGCGCAATCTCTTGCCGACCACTGAGCGCCAAACTTCTCTTTTAGCTGCTGCCGAAGCGAGGGGTTCTCCCTCGCCATGGAATCGACCCAGTGCTGTTTTACAACTTTGTGGCGCGGGCGAACGTCTGGGTTGAATCCTTTTTTCCGCAGTTCTGACCGCCGTATCTCCAGCGATCCTTCGGTGCTGTACAACCCGAGGGAAATTATCCCCTTTGAAGCCGCGTCTCTGAACAGCATATAATCTTCCACCCCTTTGCTCTTAAGATCTTCAAGAATGGCGCGGGCGACGCTTTCCGGCCCAGTCGGCTCTATAAATATCCAGTATCTCTTAGCCGTGATTTTCGCACCCTGCCTGGTCCAGATACGCGCGTTCAAGTAGCCCAGCCACGATATCGCCTCGCTCGCCGCCCGTTCATCCCCAAACGGCCCGACCGTAAAGCAGAAATCATGCGGTTGACCGAGCGCAGGATCCGCGGATCCCGCAGCCGTCGATGTCTGATCGGTCTTCGCTTTTTGTTGCTCATCCGCGAGCGCCGCGACTCGCGT
>JBOIDH010000102.1:0-7425 GCA_050740495.1 Gammaproteobacteria bacterium
CAGGTGCAGGACAATGAACAGGATCGTGTCCTGCCAAATTATTTTTTCGTCATCGCCGATCGACGCGCCGGCCGCGGCTTGCTGCTGTGTCATTGCCTTCACTTCACGCCCATTATGGTTCACGGGTCGATCTGCGTCCCACGGCCCCGCCATGCCGCCCAACCCTTGAGCGCTGCCTTAAGACAGGTCGTCACGTTGATCGCCCACCACACACCGCTCGCCTCAAGACCCAAGAGGGAGGCGAGGATCCATGCGCAAGGTATGCGCAGTATATTGAGTGGCGCGCTAAACCAAAAGACCGTCCGCGTATCATCCGGCCGGCAGCGGTTTGATCCCCAACGCGGGTGCGTGCATAGGCCGATGTTCCCGGCGTTAACCGCGCCAAGCCCATCGCCCGGTCCGAGCGTTGATGTTTAGGGATGAACAACGTATGGTAATGGGCGCTTCACGGGATCTATACTTGATGCGCTCTGACTCAGTGATTCTTAGAGGAAGTCGATGCAAAAGTCGATGCAGTTGCCAACATTGGTGCCACCCAATCGCACCATAAAAAATAGAATCTTATACGCCCTTGCACTGTTTGTTGTTGCCGGCATCCTGGTCGGGACCGGATATACCCTCATTCAGATCAACGGGGACACTAAGAATGTCGAGATCTACGTACTCGTCGCGATCGCGGTCATCCTTCTGATTCCCGGCCGCGTGCAGCAATTTTATTGGAAGGACTATTTCCAAGGCCAACGGCTGCAGCTCAAAGGGAAGCATTCCGAAGCGTTGGTCCACTTCGAGCGATTCTTGGAAACGGTCCGGAAGCGGCCCAAGCTCAGGCAATTAATCTGGTTTAGCCAGTGGTTCTACACTTCCAATGTGGAGGTCATGGCCTTGAATAACATGGGCGTATCGGCGATGTGGCTGCAAGACTCCGACAAGGCGGAATCCTTGCTAAGGGCAGCAACGCAGTTGGACCCAGAATCCCCGCTCCCGTATTTTAATTTATCGGTCATGCACTATGCCTTGGGCGCCGATGCCGAGGGCGCGAAGAACCTCGCCAAGGCCGAGACCTTGGGCTATAAAACCTCGAGCATTCGCGGGATCGCTAAGATCGCGCGCGAGTCTAGCGCCGGGGACAAGCCGGTCAAAGCGCCGAAGAAGCAAGCCGCGGGATCTTGATCCTATCGTATGGGTTTAAATATCGCCGGGCCGTCTCGGTAACGGAAAGTCCCGCCCCCGCGCTATTGTCGCGCCCCACCATGCCGCGCTTGCTCTCGCAGCGGGACACACGGACCACCGAGATCATGGACGATCCCGGGTGCGATCGTGAGCGGCTCCACCGCACCTATCGGCAGTTTAGGGCAGTCAACGCCGCCCTATCCAGAATTCGTTCCGTCTATAAGCGCTGGATCCGGCCGGCGATGCGTATCCCCGAACGCAGTTACAGCTTACTCGATATCGGTTTCGGCGGCGGTGACATCGCCCGTGCCCTCCACCGCTGGGCCTGTGCCGATGGCTTGCGGCTAACGATCACCGGCATCGACATAGACGCGCGCGCGTACGGCTATGTGCAAACCCTCGCTTGGCCCGCGGGCGTCACATTCCGAGTGGCCGACGTGAGCGAGCTCCGCGCAGAGCAGGAACGGTATGATTTCGTGTTCTCGAATCACTTAGTACACCACCTCGATAGCGCCGCGTTGCCGGCAATGCTCGCAAGCGCGGCCGCGCTTTGCGCCCGGGAAGTCTTGTTTGTTGACGTGCAACGCGGCGATCTCGCCTATCTCGGTTTCGCGTTCCTGAGCGCCATCGCTTTTCGCGATTCCTATATCCGGCACGATGGCTTGATCTCGATCAAGCGCAGCTATACGCGTCGAGAGCTGGCCGCGATTGCGCCCCCGGGGTGGACCGTGGAACGCCTGTTTCCGTTCCGGTTGGTCTTGCGTTACGCGGCCGCGACGGAAGCTTGAGCCGGGGGGCCTCATGGCCCGAGGGAAAGCGTATCCACCGAGTAGCCTTCGCCTTCCAACATGTGACGCAGTTTGCGCAAGGCTTCTAATTGGATCTGGCGCACGCGCTCCCGGGTTACGCCGATCTCGTAACCTACCTGCTCCAAGGTGGCTATCTCCCTTCCCCCGAGGCCGAAGCGGCGCTCCACCACGGCGCGCTGCTTCTCATTGAGTTGCGAGAGCCATACCTCGAGATGCCGGTGCATATCGTTATCTTGCAGCAACAAGGAGGGGTCGATATTGTGCTCGTCCGGGATGGTCTCGATCAGCGTTCGCGAGGAATCGCGCTCCGCCGGTGCATCCGCCGAGCTGACGCGCTCGTTTAAACCGGCGACCTCTTGCACTGCCGCGATCGGCCGATCCAGGAGTTGCGCGATGTCTTCGATGGTCGGCTCGCGATCCAAGCTCTGGGCCAACTGCCGGACCGCGCGCATATACAGGTTGATTTCCTTGACCACGTGGATCGGGAGGCGGATGGTCCGGGTCTGATTCATCAAGGCGCGTTCTATGGTCTGCCGGATCCACCAGGTGGCATAGGTTGAGAAGCGGAACCCTTTTTCCGGATCGAACTTCTCTACCGCGCGCATTAAACCGAGATTGCCTTCCTCGATGAGGTCCAGCAAGGCCAAGCCGCGATTTAAATATCGGCGGGCGATCTTGACCACCAAACGCAGATTACTCTCGATCATGCGCTTGCGGCTGCACTTGTCGCCTTGGCGCGCCGCGCGCGCGAGCCGGATCTCTTCTTGGGCCGTTAGCAGGGGTGAGTATCCAATCTCGCATAAATACAAGCGGGTGGCGTCGATCTCGGCTTCCGAGATCTCGGCGGGACGTTCTACCGCCATGCCCAAACCGGCGTCCTGCTTGTCCTCGATATCCTCCTCGCCGTCTTCGTCGAGCATATCCACCTCCGCATCGCCCGAGTCAGTGTCGAGATCGGTGATCTTGCTCATGGCGCTACGGCTTGAAAAAACCCTCTCCCGGTGTTTCAGTCCCCCTGCCCGCTGGCCCGCGTAGCCCCGAACAATCGCTAGATCCGTGCTTTCGGTAGGTAGCGCAAGGGCGGTACGGGCCGTCCGTTCCGCCTGATCTCGAAATACAGCTTGACCTGCCTGCTCCCGCTATTCCCCATCTCCGCGATTTGCTGTCCGCGGGCGACCCGATGACCTTCCTGGACCAATAGACGGCGGTTGTGTGCATAGGCGCTGAGATACACGTCATCGTGCCGTATGATGATAAGCTTTCCGTAGCCGACAAGTCCATCGCCGCTATAGACCACTTCACCCGCGGCCGCCGCCCAAATGGGCTCTCCAGGTTGCCCCAAGAGATCCAGTCCTTGCCGGCTTGACGCGGTATTGGCCGGCAACGGTTTGCCCCGCGCCGGCCATTGCCATTGGATCGATCCGGCCGGCGGCAGCGCCTGCCCGCGGGTCGGGGGGCTTATTTCGGCCCGAGGCGCGCTCGCCCGGACCTGGCGCCTCGGCGCCGGCCTCGGAGCGGTTCCCGAACCTTGTGTCTGATGCAAAGCTAAACGCTGGCCAGGGTAGATGATGAATGGGGCTTTGATCCGGTTCCAGCGGGCAATCTCCCGGTAATCGAGCCGGTAACGCCATGCGATCGAATGGAGGGTGTCTCCGCGCGCCACCCTATGTTGGCGCGCTCCAACGCCGGCGTTATTCGCGCGCGTGAGCGGCATGCGATCGGAGCCCGTCCGAGCACTTACGACCGGGGCCTTCGCCGTCGTTCCGCAGCCGGCGAACTGGCTCACAGCCACCAGGATCGCTATGAGGTGCGCATCCAGCCGCAAGGCCATCGCCGTACTATCCCAGTCCTGCTATGAGCGGCACGAACCGCACCTCCTCGAGGGGCTTCTCCTCGAAGTGTTCGGGATAGCGCGTCACCAAAACCAACCACTGCGAGCCGCTCTCGCCCACCGGCGCGACGATGCGGCCGCCGATGGCAAGCTGCTCCAGCAGCGCCGGGGGGACGCTGTCGACGGCGGCGGCGATCAGGATTGCGTCATAGGGCGCGTGATCCTGCCAGCCGATACGTCCGTCTCCGTGTTTGACGCGGACGGTACGATAATGTAAAGCCGCCAAACGCTCCCGCAACCGCGCCGCCAGCGCGCCGATGCGCTCGACGCTGTGGACCGATTCGGCGAATTGAGCCAGGACCGCGGACTGGTACCCGGTGCCGGCCCCGATTTCCAAAACCTTATCCATCGCGCCGCTCACGAACAGCGCCTCGGTCATACGCGCCACGATGTAGGGTTGCGAAATGGTTTGACTGTGACCGATGGGCAAGGCCGTATTCTCGTACGCGCGGCCGGCGAGAGCCTCGTCGACAAAAAGATGCCGCGGTACCGTGCGCATGGCGTGCAGCACCTCGCGTGATCCGATCCCCATCTCCCGCAGCTCCCGCATCAAGCGATCGCGGGCGCGCTGGGAGGTGAGACCGATGCCGTGGTGATCAGCCTTCATGCACGCGCAAGGCCTCGAGCCATCGCGACACCGTATCCAAGGCCCGGTAATGGGTCATATCGACTTGCAGCGGGGTGATCGATACATACCCGCTCCTGACGGCATGAAAATCGGTTCCCACCCCCGCATCCTCCTCCGGGCCGGGCGGTCCCACCCAATAAATCGGCCGCCCGCGCGGGTCCAGCGCCTGCACCACCGGTTCCGATTTATGCCGCCGGCCAAGACGGGTGGCCGCCAATCCGCGAAGCTCGTTCCACGGGCGGTCCGGGACATTGATGTTCAAGATCGTATCCGCCGGTAAGGGCCGGAGCCCGATCTCTTTGACCAGTAAGCTTGCGATCCGGGCGGCGGTTTCGTAATGCACCGCTTGGCTGCCGGCCAAGGAAACCGCCATCGCCGGCAACCCGAGGAAACGCCCCTCGATCGCCACGGCGACGGTGCCCGAATAGAGTACATCATCGCCGAGATTGGCCCCGGCATTGATTCCGCCTAACACCATGTCGGGTACGCGCTCGAGCAAGCCGGTGATGGCAAGGTGCACGCAATCGGTCGGGGTGCCGTCAACATAGATGAAACCGTTCTCGGCGCGACCGGCCCGAAGCGGTTTTTCGAGAGTCAAGGAGTTACTTGCGCCGCTGCGATTGCGATCCGGCGCAACCACGGTTACCTCTCCGAGCGCCGCAAGCGCTTGGGCAAGGCAAGCGATCCCCGGCGCCTGATAACCGTCATCGTTGCTTAATAAGAACAACACGGGGGTTCTAGACTTTTGCAGAGCTTCCCTCGTGCTTAGGCCAGCAAGAATTCGAGCAGCGCCTTCTGCGCGTGCAGACGGTTCTCGGCCTCATCCCAGACCACGCTGCGCGGGCCATCGATCACTCCGGCGCTGACCTCCTCGCCGCGGTGGGCGGGCAGGCAGTGCATGAAAAGGGCATCCGGTTTTGCGAGCGACAGCAAATTCTCATCCACCTGAAAGCGTCTGAAAACCTCGCGCCGGCCGTGGCTTTCTTGTTCTTGCCCCATGCTGGCCCAGACATCGGTGACCACCAGATCCGCGCCGCGAACCGCTTCTGCCGGCCGATCGCAGCGGCGCACCGTAATCGCTGTCGCGTCCCCAATCTCTTCCCGCGGCCAGTAGCCGGGCGGACAAGCGATGCGGAGCGTAAATCCATACAGCCCGGCAGCCTCGATATAGCTGTGGCACATATTGTTGCCGTCGCCGATCCAGGCGACGGTTTTACCTGCAATGGGACCGCGGTGCTCGACGAAGGTTTGGATATCCGCCAACAGTTGGCAGGGGTGATAGCGATCGGTCAAACCGTTAATCACCGGCACTTCCGAATACGCCGCCAAGCGCCGGAGTTTATCGTGATCGAAGGTCCGGACCATGATCGCGTCCACCATTCGCGATAACACCCGCGCCATGTCCTCGACCGGCTCCCCGCGCCCGAGTTGCGTGTCGTGCGCGGATAAAAAGATGGCCCCGCCCCCGAGCTGGATCATGGCGGTCTCGAAGGAGACCCGCGTGCGCGTCGAGGACTTCTCGTAAACCATCGCGAGCACGCGGCTCTTGAGCGGTTCATGGGTCTCCCGCGCCCGGCGCATCGCTTTCAATTCGATGCCGCGTTCGATGAGGCGCGAGAGCTCGGCCGGCGTGAGGTCCGCCAAGCTTAAGAAATGCCGTGGCCCGCGCGTACTCACGCGTAGCTGCTAGAATCCCTTAATCAATGCGCCGAGCTTGTGCACGAGCTCGGCCGCCTCCAGGTCGCTCATCACGAGGGGCGGCAGGAGGCGCACCACCGTGTCGGCCGTGACATTGATCAGTAACCCTTCGTTTAAGGCTCGCTCCACCAACTCGCCGCATGGCCGTGTCAGCTCGATGCCGATCATGAGTCCCTTTCCCCGGATAGCTCTAACGTGAGCACAGCCGTGAAGGAGACCTCCTAAGCCATCCAGGATACGCCGCCCAAGCTGCGCCGCGCGCTTAACGAGCCCCGCTTGCTCTAGCGTGGCAAGGACCGCGAGCGCTGCCCGGCAGGCGAGCGGATTGCCGCCGAAGGTCGCGGCGTGCATCCCCGGTTGGATCAGCTCCGCGGCCTGTCCGCGCGCCAGGCAGGCGCCGATGGGCACGCCGTTGCCCAAGCTCTTGGCGAGCGTCAGCACATCGGGGTAGATACCCTCGTGCTGATACGCAAACCACGCCCCGGTGCGCCCGAGACCGGTCTGCACCTCGTCCAGCATCATCAGCCAGCCGTGCCGGTCGCAAAGCCGGCGCACCTCGCTCAAATACCCGGGAGCCGGCACGAGCACGCCGGCTTCGCCCTGGAGGGGTTCCAGCAGCACGGCGACGATATCGCGGCGCTGGGATGCGGTCCGCCCGAGCGCCTCGGGATCGTCATAAGGCACGCGCACGAACCCTTGCACCAGGGGTTCGAATCCGCGCTGCACGTTGCGATTGGCGGTGGCGCTGAGGGTCGCCAAGGTCCGCCCGTGAAACGCGCCGTCCATGACCACAATCGCGGGCAGGTCGATCCCCCGCTTGTGACCCAAGAGCCGCGCGATCTTGATGGCCGCTTCGTTGGCTTCCGCGCCGGAGTTACAAAAAAACGCGTTATCCATCCCCGATAATTGCGTCAGGCGCGCGCCGAGGCTCTCCTGCAGGGGCACGCGGTACAGGTTCGAGGTATGCACGAGCGCCGCCGACTGCTCGGCCACGGCCTGCGCGACGGCCGGGTGGGCATGCCCAAGCCCGCAGACCGCGATCCCGCTCACGGCGTCCAAATAGCGGCGCGCCTGGTCATCCCAAAGCCATACACCTTGACCCCGCACGAACGCGACAGGCAACCGCCGATAGCTCGGCATGAGCGGTTTTTCCATCCGGTATCTTGCCCCAATTCACTTACGTTAAAAAAAAGCAAAGCCCGGACGAAACCGGGCTGTCGCTCGCGGAT
>JBOIDH010000103.1:0-7322 GCA_050740495.1 Gammaproteobacteria bacterium
GACTTTCTGTGCACGATAGTTACGCTTTCTCATGGCGAGAATACCTCCTGCCTTATGGGTTGCTGGCAACACTTGCCATCCCATATTCTGAGGGTTCTCGCCTCTTGATAGTTATAGCTGACTACATTTCGGGGATCGACAATCTCTAATACCTTGGTTAGCACTTTTACTAGGCGAGCTGCGCTAGAAAATTGCCGCAGCCTCGGCTCAGCCAATGTGGACTCTCAGTAAGGGTCGCAAAACCCGCCTGTACCGACAAAGCTAACAGGTTAAGTATTGCTTGCGGACGCGCAGCGATCATGGCGGGCTACGGTTTTTGTCCGCGTGCTGCCGACGAGCGGTGTCTGCCTTGACCTGCCAATTTTTCGCCTCCGCATCGCGGTTGAGTTTTGCAAGTAACGCTGAGTAATTTTCCATCACCTGCGCAAGGTGAGGGTGGTCCGGTGGCAGGGCTTTTTGAAGGATCTGTAGTGCGCGTTGATAGAGCAGCTCTGACTTGGCGTAGTGGCCTTGATCGCGATAGAGCCCGGCCAGGTTTTGAGGTCGGTGGCCAAGCCAGGATGTTCCGGCCCGAGGGCCTTCTCATCGATGGTCAGCGCGCGCTGATAGAGCGGCTCGGCCTTGCCGAACCGGCCTTGGGCTTTGTACAGCCCCGCCAGGTTGTTGAGGCTCGCGGCCACGTCGGGATGCTCGGGGCCGAGGGCCTTCTCCGAGATGGCGAGTACCCGCTGATAGAGCGGCTCGGCCTTGGCGTACTGGCCTTGGGCATCGTACAGCAATGCCAGGTTATTGAGGCTCGTAGCCACAAGCGGATGTTCGGGGCCGAGGGCCTTTTCCCAAATGGCGAGTGAGCGTTGATAGAGCGGCTCGGCCTTGGCGAACCGGCCTTGGGCTTTGTACAGCCCCGCCAGGTTGTTGAGGCTCGCGGCCACGTTGGGATGTTCGGGGCCGAGGGCCTTTTCCCAAATGGCGAGTGCGCGCTCATAGAGCGGCTCGGCCTTGGCGTACTGGCCTTGGGCGCGATAGAGCTCGGCCAGGTTGTTGAGGCTTTGGGCCACGTTGGGATGCTCGGGTCCGAGGGCTTTCTCGCGGATGGCGAGCGCGTCTTCGAGGTGGGACCGTGCCTCGGCGTATCGTCCGACCTCATGGGCAAGTCGCCCGGCCATATTGAGGTACGTTGGATTGTTCGGGTCGAACTTGGCGGCCTCTTGGTAATAAGCATAGGCTTTCGTATAGTCGACACGTTCGTAGGCAAGCTCACCCAATTGGTACGCGGCTTCCGCGGCCTTTTCGTTGCTGGCGGCGGCTTGCGCTTTGCCCTGCTCAAGCGCCTTGCCGAACAGCGCTTCGGCCGCGGCCGTGTTGCCTTTGGCCAGCGCTTCCTGTGCTTGTTTCAACTGGTCCTCAGGCAGTTCTCCCTTGAACTTTGCTAGGGCCTGGCTGGCTTCTGCCAACTTTGCCTTAAAGTCAGCCAGCGATGCTTCTGGGTTTTCTCGTTTTGCGGTGGCCGCGGCCAACTCTTTTTCCAAGAGCGCAAGTCTGTCTTTCTCGGTGGCGCTGGTTTTCGCGAACTCCTCGCGTAGCTCTTGTTCCCGGCGTTTGAGGCGCTCTTCGTGTTCCTTGAGCGTGACGCCGATGTTGATGGTGGTATTAGCCCCTGTGCTAGTGACCGCCACGCCGCCCGGCCCCGCCGTCGTGTTAACGTTTCCGGCGATGCCGCTATCTCCGACCGAGACGCTCGTTGGTGACGCTGGTTTTGAGTCAGCGGAGAAGTGTACGTATAGTTGCCACCCTCCGGCAGCGAGTGCCGCGATAAACGCGCCGATGAAACCGAGCGTGCGCTGACGATTCGGATCGCTGATCCAGCGCCACCGGGATGAGGTTGCGGTTGCTTGAGGTTCCCCCGCGATTCCTTTGATCAATCTGTCCATATCGTGCTCGAAGCGCGCGGGACTGATCTCGATCGCATTGCGTTCCGCCAGTAAGGTAATCTCCGCCGGCAACTCTTTGGCACTCGGCAGGCGGGCGCCTTCGACCAGGGTGGGGATGACGAGCTTTTTACGGGAGAGCGCTTCGGCGATTTCGGTGCGGACGAAGTCACGGGGACTATCGAGTCTACGCTTGCCCTCGGGATCTTTCGCTTCCAGCCACTCATTCCCGATGATGGCGATCAACGCATCGCACGTTGCGATCTCCTCGCCGATCACGCTCGCGAACGCCGCCCCAGGCGCGATGGTGTCGAGGTCTCGGAAGACGTTTTCCGGCCCGAAGCGAACGCTCAAGCGGTCGAAGATCCGCCCGGCGATGCCTTCACTATCCTCGCGGCGGTAGTTGAGAAAGACTCGCGGCATGTGCAGTCCAATGCGTGGGATTGTATGGAAGGTATATTCGCGACTTCGTTATTGTGAAAACCCAACCGTTGCCGGTAGCGCGTGTAGCGCGTGTAGGATGGGCTGAGTTTACGAAGCCCATCGGTCGCGACCGATGCGCCTCCTAACGTCGGCACATCCTACGCGGGCTATGCCTAGTATGACGTAACCTCAAGGCACTCGTCGTGTTAGACGCCCCAAAGCCGCGCCGCTTGTTAGCACGCCATGCACCTCCTCAACAGCGTCACTCACGGAGGCGTGACGGCCGATGTGCCATAAGCACAAGCCGGCGGCGAAGGCCAATGCGTCCCGCATGGGCCCTGGTTTACCGTCCAGCGTCTCCATTCCTCGATCGGCCGCGGCGCGTGCAAGGGATTTCGGATCCGCGACTAAGGGTTCCGAGGCTCCCAGCGCAACGGTAGAGATGGGAGTGGCTTTTTCAGTTTGACCGAACCCTAAACCGCCCGGGTCAACCTCGATCGATTCTAGTTCGGTTTGTCCGCGGTAGTAGAACAAGCGCGCGGGTTTCTGCAAGGAGGGGATGATGCCGCCTTCCAAGCCCTTCACGATCAAGGCCGAGTCGAATCTGGCGGCGCGGGCGAGGAAGGCATAGATCCGCGGATAGTTTTTATGCACATAGCCGGTGATCAAATGTGTTTTCCGGCGGCCTCGAATGGGCGCGATCGCGATCTCGGCGGTGTTGAGCACTGAGCGCTTCACGATCAGGTTGCGTAGCTCGGTCAGCGCGTGCAGTTGGGGGGCGTAGGACGATTGGTCCACATAGGCCCAGCCGATGCCGGGATCCGCGACCCTTTCCGCGGCCTCGGCGACGCTAAGGCCGACCGCTTGGCCCGCCGCGCGCAGCACTTGGCTGGCCGTGAGGCCGAATTTAGGCCCGAGGGTCTCGACGCCGTGGGTGATCGCGGGTACGCCGCAAGCGGCGAGCAGGGCGGGCAAGAACGGCGACGCGGGCAGCATGCGCTTACAACCATCATAGGGGTCGCTCAGCACCAGAAGCACATCGACTGAAGCGATGACGGTGTGCGTGACCTCAAGGAGCGCTTGGAGGACGCCGAGCGTCTCCTCGTCGGTTTCGCGCTTCATGCGCAGCGCGATGAGAAAGATCCCGGCTTGAACGGGATCGACCAGCGCGTCGAGAACGGCGCGCATCCCGCCCCGGGCATCGGCTTCGGAGATGCTTTTGCTCATCTCCGGTCCGGTGGCGATGCGTTGCAGAATCGAATGCATGAGGGCCTGCGCATCGGCGGGCTCAGTGAGCGGGGTCATTGTGTTTCCTCCGAGGAAAAAGGAGAAGGAAAAAGGGGACGCATTTATTTTCCATAAAGACTCCGGCATACCGATGAACTTCGTCTTCAAGGCGGGAAGCTAGCGCTTGTTACGCCTTGATTCAAGCTGAATCGCCGCAGACAACATTTTCAGTTTCCGGGCTGCGGCCCGCTGGATGCCTTGGGGCAAGCATCCGCCACCACAGGAACCCAATCCGGTCTTCATAGCTCCCCAATACTGCCCAGTGGAGTTCCCCCCGTGCCAAGGATTTTCCACTGCCGGCGCAGCCTTTGGTAGGCCCCGAAGGGGGTGGCAGCCGGATCTCCGAAGTCCCTCACGACCGTTTTATCTGGAACAAAACGAGACGCACGCCGTGCGCCCGGAGGGGGCGCGCCAACGACGGGGCGCATCAACCCCCACGTCTCCGCGCTTTTCCGTAATAAAAAAGGCCAACCGAGAGTGGTTGGCCTTCATGGAGTGGTGGAGGCGGCGGGAATCGAACCCGCGTCCGCAAGTCCTCCGCCCTCGGTTCTACATGCGTAGCCAGCTCTTCAATTTAACCGCCGGTCTTCCGAGTGGCAGGAACTACCGGCGGCGGGCCCGATTAGGTTTTAGCGAATCCACCTCGGGCGGGCTTCATCGCGAGCTTGTGAGAGTCGGCCCCTGAGTTGAGCGCACAAGCACGGGACTCAGTCAGAGGCTAGCGGGGATTAAGCCGCTAGGGCGTAGTTGTCGTCGTTGGCAACTATATTGGTTTGCAGTTGGATTTACGAGGTGTGCTGCGCCTCGGCATGCCCCTTAGGTTTCGTGACCCGCGTCGAAACCAGGTCGCCCCCATGGGAACTAAGACCATCTCAATCGCCACAAGTTTACATTATACGCGCAACCGGCGCAGTCGACAGGGCGCAACAATGTTCGCCGTTACGCGCGGGCTTTCAAAACCCGTTCCTGCTCGCGCCGCCAATCCCGGTCTCTTTCGGCGGCCCGCTTATCGTGTTCCTTCTTACCTTTGGCCAGTCCGATCTCCAGTTTGGCTCTCCCGTGCTTCCAGTACATGGCGGTCGCGACGGCCGTGTACCCTTTGCGTTCCACGGCGCCGATCAAGCGGTTGATCTCGGCTCGATTCAATAATACCTTGCGGGTTCGCTGGGGATCGGGGTGAATATGCGTCGAAGCCGTGGGTAAGGGCGTGATGAGAGCCCCGAATAACCAGGCTTCGCCGTTTTTCAGTAAGACATAACTATCGCGGATCTGGATGCGTCCGGCACGCAGGCTTTTGACTTCCCAGCCCTCGAGCACGAGTCCGCCTTCGAATCGCTCTTCGATGGAATAGTCGTGCTTGGCTTTCTTGTTGAGAGTGATCGTGCTTTCAGGAATTTTTGCTTTTTTCATAACGGTGAGCCGCCATTGCGGCCAGGCGTCGATAATAAGCACAGTGGTCGCGATTCGGCATGACTGCGCGTACCGCGTTGGGACCAGCGCGTACTTATAAACCCGCCTGGATTCGTATTAATATCACTCATGGATGAAAGGCTTGATGAGCGGCGATGAGCAGTATTAATCGAAGCGCCTTGGTCCCCTATGCAGCCGAGCAGATGTATGATCTGGTCAACGACATCGAAGCTTATCCGGAATTCCTGCCTTGGTGTACCGCCGCGACGGTGCTTGCCCGTGATCCACACGCGGTGCGCGCCACCCTGTGCTTGGCCAAGGGCGCTCTCCAGCAGAGTTTTACTACCCGGAACACCCTGCAGGCGGGCCGTCGCATCGACATGCGCTTGGAGGAGGGACCCTTCCAATACCTCAACGGCACTTGGCTGTTCCAGGCCATTGGGACGCAAGGCTGCGAGGTCTCCTTGCACCTGCACTTCGAGTTGGCGAAAGGGGTACTCGGCCTCGCCTTCGGCCAAATCTTCCATCAATTGGCCAATTCCCTCGTGGACGCTTTTTGCCGCCGTGCCGAGCAACGCTATGGAAACAGGCGGCAACGCTAGCGCCGCGATCGCGATCCGCGTGGCCTATGCCACGCGCGAGGAGCAAGTCATCATCGAGTTATCCGTACCGGATGGCACAACGATACAGGAAGCGATAGAGCGATCGGGTATCCTGAATCGCTATCCCGACATCGATCTGCGGCGCCAAGGGGTAGGTGTCTTCGGCCAAGCCCGCGCCTTGGACTATTGTCCTCGAACCGGAGATCGGATCGAGATCTACCGCCCCTTGGTGCTTGATCCTAAGGAGGCGCGCCGGAAGAGGAAGAATAAATCATTCCGATGACGGCAGGGCAGGGCGGTTTTGGTGCGTGGCGAGCTCGATTTCGTCTTTTATCTTGGCCTGGTTCGCGACACTGTCCGAGTCGTCCTCGCCTAAACCGATGCCCGCCAGCAAGCGCTCGACCAAGCTCCGTTTCCGCTCGTCGGGGACTTGAATGGTTACCTCTTGGCGCGGCGTGTAGATAAGCGGAGCGCGCGCGGCCTTCACATCGCCGCCGATGCGAGCCAGGCGATCATTCTCGAAAACTAAGGATACCCGCCGCTCTACCGGAGTGCCGCCGCCGTTCTGTTGGGTGTAGACATAGTCCCAGCGGTCCTGATGGAAGACGTCCGCGAGCAGGGGCGTCCCCATAATATAACGGACCTTGTTTGTATCCATGCCCGCCTCGAGCTGGGCCAGCATGTCCTGAGTGACAACATTTCCCTGCTGCACATCGACGCGATAAACAAACGGCACGCGAAGCGATTCCAGCGTCGGGGCACCCGAGCACGAGGCAAGTAACAACGCTAAGCAGAACGGGGCTAAGGCGCGAATAGTACGCATGAACAGACTCCCCCTCTTGTTGAGAATGGTTTGTAGCTATTTTATCCGGCATTGCTACGCGCCGCCACCCTTATACAGTAATCCATCGATAATGGGTATACTGGCGGCCGGACGGGGGGCTCGCGGCGGTCAAGCGCTCCATGAGCGCTCCATAGATTGTTGGTGGCCTGCGCCGGTCCGCCACTCAGCAACGATATGACTCTGGAAACCCAAGATCTCAAGAAAGCCGGGCTCAAAGCGACGCTACCGCGGCTACGCATACTGCATATCCTCGAGACGGGCGATCGCCGGCATTTCAGCGCCGAGGACGTGTACAAAGCCTTGCTGGAAGCCGGGGAAGACGTGGGTCTGGCCACGGTGTATCGCGTGTTGACCCAATTCGAAGGGGCGGGGCTGGTCACGCGCCATCATTTCGAGGGCGGGCATTCTGTCTTCGAGTTGAATCAAGGAATGCATCACGATCATTTGGTATGCGTACGCTGCGGCAGAATCGTCGAATTCGTGGACAACGTTATCGAGGACCGGCAAGTCGATATCGCCCACCACCATGGATTCTCGATTACCGATCACGCGATGTATCTCTATGGGATCTGCCAAAAATGCCAAGAGGGGCAATCCCGTGAGCCGTGACTGGTATACCGGTATTTGATCCTTCGCGCTAGAATTCCTAGATCGCCGCAACTCGCTGGCGTAGCTCAGTCGGTAGAGCAGCTGATTTGTAATCAGCCGGTCGGGGGTTCGAATCCTCTCGCCAGCTTCTGTTAAATTCTCCGCGGTCTTGCCGCGGGGACCTTGGGTGGCCCTACATAGCATCTGTGCCTGGCTTTCTGCAAGACAGGTGCGAGCAGC
>JBOIDH010000104.1:0-7311 GCA_050740495.1 Gammaproteobacteria bacterium
TCGCTGACCGCGACGTTGATCTTGAGGCTGATGCGGCCCGAATCGAGCACGACCGGCAAAAATTTCACACCGACACCGAATTCCTTGAATTCGATCGTGGTGCCGCTCTCGGCGCTACGCGGGACCGGGATCGGGAATTCGCCGCCCGAGAGAAACTCGGCTTCCTGGCCGGTGATTGTCGTCAAGGTAGGCTCCGCCAGCACCCGCCCGAGGCCTTTTTGCCGGGACGCGGAGATCGCCGTCTCGAACAAGAATTGGCCGGTGAGGTAGCTAAGAAAGAGCCCCGACGGATCGATGGTCGGCACATTCCGGGTCAGACTTTGAACGGCGGGTCCGATGATGGTATCGCCGCCCAAGATCGGGATGTTACGCTGGGCCGATTGGCCGTCCGGCGTCAGCACGTCGAAGAGGCCGTCGGGCAGCGAGGCGCCGCCTTTGTTCACGCCGCCTGAGACGGCGTTGCCGGAGTGCAGCAAGTTAGTGTTCGGTTCGATACGCTTGAGCACGTCGCGAGCGATCTCTGCTACCTTGATTTCGAGCATGACCTGCTGCGCCCCGGCGATCTGCATCATATTGACCACGGCGTCAGGGCCACAGTTCTGCTGGCCAGAAGCTCCTCCAGCGGGGGCGGCGCCGGCGGCGGAAGGATCGCTCGGTTGAATAGCAGGCGCGCATTCCGGCGAGAAGCTCGCGCCGAGCTGCAGCGCCGCGTTCATCTTGACCACGCTAGAAACCTCGCCGCTCATGATGATCTTCCCTTGGGAAGAGTGCACTTTGATGCGTTCGCCCGGCAGAAGCTCAAACAGCTTGATCTTCAAGTTCTCCAGATCGTGTGTGACCTCGATGTCGAAGGCATCGACAATGCGCCCGCCTTTGTCCCAAACGACCACGTTTGTGGTTCCCAGGCCCCTGCCGACGAGGTAGAGTTGCTGGTTCGGCATGACCAGGATATCGGCGACACCGGCGTTGCCGATGGAAACCTTCGCCGCCGGCCGGGATAGGGAGATGATGCCGGACTTATGGAGCGAAACTTGGAACTTTCCCTGCCGGGTCTGCCGCAACACCAGATCGGCCCGTTCGGCAGCCCAGGCGGCGCTGGCCGGCAAGGCCATCACCAGCACGACGCAGAGACAGTATCCCGCGGCGGCATCTGGCCGCCGCAAAAC
Organism: Gammaproteobacteria bacterium; assembly: GCA_050740495.1. Taxonomy (GTDB): domain Bacteria; phylum Pseudomonadota; class Gammaproteobacteria; order JACCXJ01; family JACCXJ01; genus USCg-Taylor. The sequence goes on from JBOIDH010000104.1 coordinate 1,167, forward strand.
CGCCGTAAGGCTTTGTATGATGTGACGCATGGAGTCTCCTTTTTCTATATCTTCAGGGAGGACCTTTGCGTCCTTGCGGCACCAGACCAGGACCGCGCACAGCGCGCGGTCACCCAGGCCGGGTGCGACGATCACGATGGCCTTTCCATTCGCCATTGTATCAAAGCCTTAGATTAAATGGTTTAATTAAAACTTGCAAGTCACAGACGCACCCGAGTTTTTTCAACCCGTGTGCCGCGGATGACTGTCACATGCCGCGCATAGCTCTTTTTAGGAGCAACCTGAACCACCTTCTTTTCCGGCGCGGCGGGTTTCTTAGCGGCCACCACCTGGGAGTCATCCTTGGGATTGCGCAGCGACAACTGTACGCTGCCCTCGTCCGTGGCCTTTATCAGCACTTCGGCTTGCTTCGGATCCATTTCCAAGGTTACGGCCCGCACGACCACCGGCTTGTCCTTTTCGGGAGCGGCGGTCTGATCGACGGCGAGTACCTTGAGGTCCTGCAAGATCGTTTGCGTGATGGAGCGCCGGCTGCTACCACTCGACTTGCGGGCGGCGATCACATCGACCCGGTTACCCGGCAGCAGGAACCCGCCAACACCGATCACATCATTGACGCGCACGGTAACCGCCCGCTTCTTGGGCGCGATCATGGCCGCCAGCGTGCTGCCGCTGACTTGATCCACGACCCGGTCCCCGAGGATGATTTCATTGGGGAAGATCTTGCCGTTGGCTATCTTGCCTTCCACTTTGGCCGGGTCGGTGAAGGCGCCGGGGGGTACGCTGCCGTTAGGCCACTCCATGGTCTTTAATTGCGCGGCTTCGATCTTTTGGCCGAAGGGTATTTCCAAGGCCGCGACGACTACGGCGGCCGTCTCCTGCTTGGTCTGCGCGACCGGGGTCAAGCGGTTTTTGATCCACTGATTTGCCATCCAGGTGGCGGCGATTCCTAGTCCAATCGCGAGGACGAAAAGGGTGAGGGAACGGCGTTTCATCATGGTAGTCTCCAATGTTTCATCCAGTTAATCCGCAACTATCTTCCATTACTATCGAAAATTGCATACACGGTTCACGGCCGAATGCCTTTCTATAGCCGTCACTCCAGCGAAAGCTGGAGTCTGATAGTCCCTTCTCCCTCAGGGAGAAGGTTAGGATGAGGGGAATTAAATCAAACATATGCGTCGATTATTCCGATCCCGTCACCCCTACCCTCTCCCTGTGGGAGAGGGAGAAATTTGTAAACCATGCGCCCGGTCTATTTTGTAAACCATGCACGGCTTGCACAAGACAATACCTATCCCGGAAGGACAGGGACCTTGGAGAGAGGTAACCCAAAATTTCACGTATGTGTGGTTAGATTTGTTCACAAGCTCTCAGCCTTCCCCCGCCTTCTGGTCCACGAAATAACTCTTCCAAGCGCTTAGCAGCAACTCCGGCGTGGGCTGTGCGCCACCAAGGTAACGCGCCTGATCCAACGCCATCCCGAGCAAATCCCGGGGATGGCAAGCGAGCAACGGCCGCTTGGCGGGGGGGTAGAGATCGTTGAGCACGTAGCGCACCAGCTCCGCGTCGAATTCGATTCCCCGATCCCCGCACACCTGCCGCCAGATGGCGGTATATTCCTCGGGGGTGAGGTGGCCAAATTGGATCTTGTGGCCGATGCGGCGCAGGAACGCCTCGTCGGCGAGCTCCGCCGGATCGAGGTTCGTTGAGAACACCAGCACCAAATCGAAGGGCACCGGGAAGCGCGCGCCCGAGGCCAGGCTCAGGAAATCCTGTTTGGATTCCAAGGGGACGATCCAGCGGTTGAACACATCGACCGTCGCCACGCGCTGGCGGCCGAGATCGTCGAGAACATAAATACCGTTCGTGGCCTTGAGCTGCAGCGGCGCGTGGTGCTGGCGCGACGCCGCGTCATAGCGGATCTCCAGCATGTCCAAGGTCAGCTCGCCGCCCGTGATCACGGCCGGACGGTGACAGAGCACGAAGCGCGGATCGGACCCCTGTTGCAGCATTAGCTCGGGGCCCGCCGGCCGGTTTTCTACCGGGTGGTGCACGACCGGATCGAAGAGCCGGACGGCGGTATCGCCGACCGCGATGGCATGCGGGATCAGCACCGGATCGCCCAGCATCCGGGCCAGCCGCTGACACATATAGGTCTTGCCGCTGCCGGCCGGGCCGTAGACGAAGGTCGCGCGGCCTGAGTTCAAGGCGGCGCCAAGCTGGTCCAAGATTTCGGCGCGTATGGTGGTGGTAAAGAAGGCTTCGTGCATGCGCTCGCGCGTGATCTGATGGCCGTGGACGCTTTGAGCCTCGATAATCTTCGCATAGTGGGCGAGCGGCACCGGCGCGGGCCCGACATAGCCGTCGCGCATCAGGGCTTCCATGGCGAAGGCCCGCCCGCGGTCAGTGAGCGCGAACCGCAGCGCGCCGGAGTCCGCGGCCGCTCCGCGCACTTCGACGTAAGCCTGTTTGCGCAGCGGCGCCACGATGTCATCGAGCACCGGCCCCGGCAGCGCGCTCCGGGAGGCGAGCGCGCCAAGCTCCATCACGCCTTCATTATGAAGATGCTTGACGACCAGCTCCTGGAGCAGGTTTTCGCTGAGACCCGTCTCGGCGCAGGTGCGCGGCCTGGGAGCTAATATGCCCGGACCTTCTTTCGATTCGGGTTCCGCATGGCTAAAAAGCGCATTGATCTGTCGCATCGTTGTGTCCTTTACAATCCTTGCCAAATTAACGTCCACCCCGTCCCCAACGCGATTGCTAGGGCATAGGGGAAGCGTACGGCGGCGGCTTCGCCCGCCTGCGGCCCTCGATGGCTCAGGTGCCCGGTCGCTAACAGGAATCTGAATGTACCGAGATACCGCCTTGCCATCGATTGAAATCCGCCTCGCCACGAAAGAATAACGAGGCCGAAGAGGGCGCCTGTTACCAGCGTGAGGGCTGCCGCGATGGCGGCTAGCTTGAAACCGAGAAATGCGCCGACAGCGGCCATGAGCTTCACGTCCCCGGCGCCCATCCCGCCCAACCAATAAATAGGAATGAGCGCGATTAGGCCTGCGCAGAGGCCGCTCGACGCGTTAACAACTCCTTCCAAGCCAAAATTCCAAATTTGAAAGCCAAAACCGATCAAGGCTGCCGCCGCGGTCAATAGATTTGGGATGCGCCGATTTCGCAAATCGGTGTAGACCGCCGTTGCCAGCACGATTGCCAGCGCTAGAAACGGGATGATAGTAGTCGGTTCCGCTGTATCTATATTCATTACTCGGTCCTTATGGTTTGCTGTGGCCTCACAACGCGCAATTCGCTACTGCGCTGCTGGGTTTTAGCAAGCCGGTCCGCTACAGAGCTGAGTGTCAATATAAGTGATGACGTCGGCGACATGGCCTCCGAGGGTAATGAATGCAGTGACCGCTACCGCTGTGATCAAACCACCGGCCACGGCGTACTCCACGGTCGTCAAACCACTCTCATCGCGTAGAAATCCAAGAATCTTGTCCATGATAATTACTCCTGAAAGGGCGAGAAGGGCGGTTTATTGCCCCTCTCGCGCTACATTGACGAGTTCTAGCAAGCCGGTCCGCTACAGAGCTGAGTGTCAATATAAGTGATGACGTCGGCGACATGGCCTCCGAGGGTAATGAATGCAGTGACCACAACCGCTGCAATCAAACCACCGGCCACGGCGTACTCCACGGTCGTCAAACCACTCTCATCGCGTAGAAATCCAAGAATCTTGTCCATGATAATTACTCCTAAATAGTCAACAAAGTTTACGTTTAAGTACCGGCGGCGGACGAACGGTGGGTTGCGTCAATTTAGGAGTCATCGAGTGCGTCCCTGTACTTGATGGTCGCGAGACGTCTCCTTGCTCCTTCCCTGGCGATCCGTTCATCCGCTGAAGCATTCACGCTTCACTCTCTGCCAGTGTGATAATTATCGGCGGGTAGCCCGGCCGCCGCTGGCACGTTTTTGCGCAGTTACAGGATTTTTTTGCTCGGTATGCGCCGGAATTTCCGGGCTGCCTGCAGTCATGGGCGCGGCGGCGAAGACGCGGGCCTCGGCAACGCGCTCGACAGCGCGAAAAGCGGAGGGCGTCGTTCCCAGGCATTGCTTGAAGACGCGCGCGAAGTAGGAGACATCCTTGAATCCCACGTCGAAGCAGACGCGCGTAATATTCATGTTGGGATCTTCGAGGAGCTTGGCCGCCCGGCGGCAACGCTCCCGTTGCACATAGTCGTTGAAGGACTCTCCGCAGGCGCGCTTAAAGGTGCGGCTGAAGTGGAAATAGCTCATGCAGCAGTGCGTAGCGACCTCGCTGGCCTTGATGTCTTCGGCGAAGTGGGCGCCGACGTACTCTTTTGCCTTCATTACCGCCCATTCGGATCGGGTCGGTTTTTTTTCGTCAGGATCCCTAGCGTCCATGCTCCTGGGCCGGACAATGTCCCTTGCCGGTTCTTGCTTCCTGCTCGCGAGGAGTTTTCGGAGCGGCTCTATTTCTCGGATAAAGTCGGAGGCTCGAATCGGTTTCGCGAAAAAATTCCATACCCGCGCCCGTAGCGCCCATAGCACCAGTGCCGTATCGTGATGCAATGACAGCATCAGAACGGGTGTGGACGGGTGGCGCAGCTTGAATTCGCTCAGGGTGGCGAGCCCCGCGGGGCTCGGATCATCGAAGTCGAAGCAGGCGATGCAGGGTTCAGAGGGCAGGACGCTCTCATCAAGCGCCTGGCCGCCCGGCAGCCAGTTCACGGTGAAGTTGGCGCCGAGCTCGCGCAGTACCTCGGGCGGGGTTTGCGACCGGGTGAAATTGATCCATAACAACACTAAATCGTCCATGACGCGTTCGCTCCTTCGGAAGGATGGGAAGCCGCGCTGTATGGCTAGCGCGGTAAGCCGAAGACCATGGTGCGGTTTGCATATCGACCGCGGGGGTCTGTTTCTCCAGTCTTAGGCCCAGGCTGCTAGGCAAGTCCGATGCCTAACGAATCACGGGGAGCACCGCGATAGATTCGAGTCGATGACGGGTGCGCCGTGGTTGGCGCGGCTGTAATCAGTGCGTCAGTGGCGTGAGGCGGGCAGTTAACTAGTGAATTCTTTCAATAACGCGGGTGGCGTTGAAACGGCTACAGGCTTGACATTATTGCGGATCAGTCATTCCAGCGAAAGCTGGAATCCACGGGAGTTAACTTAGCGGATGCCAGCTCTTGCTGGCATGACGGAAATAGTGTTGTGGGCGTTGAAGACACTGTTGTGGACCTTGAAGTAAAATACCGTTCAAGGTGCGCGAACAGTTTCATCGAGGGTAAAGAAACGCCGGAAAAGTCGTCGCGAGGCGACGTTAGGCGTATCTTTTCCGGAAGCTCAGCTTCCCCTCGTGCGGTCTCTATTACTAAACCAAGTTTCAAGCATAGCGACCCCCGCCGTCTGGAGCGCGGGTTTTTCCGCGACCGAAGTTGAATCTGCTCGCAAGCTTCGGTTCGCCTCTTTTGGCCGCGGCCGCACTGTTCGCGGCGCTTTCGCTGGGCTCGTGCGGCGGGCCTGCACGGTTGCCGGTCCTGCCTCAAGCCACCCGGCCGATGTTGGAGCCGATGCACGCGGTGATGCCGGATGGAGTCTTGCTGCCATCACAGGCCTGGGTGCCGCCCGGGCCCGTGGCGGCGGTGGTGCTCGCTCTGCACGGGTTCAACGAATATAGCCAGTCTTTCGCGGCCGTGGGTCCTTATCTCGCCCTGCACGGTATCCTCACCTATGCATACGACCAGCGCGGTTTCGGCGCCACCGCGCGTCCTGGGATCTGGGCGGGTAGCGAGCGCCTGGTCGCGGATATTCATGAGCTTACGCGCTTGCTGCGACGGCGCTACCCGGGTGTTCCGCTTTACCTTTTAGGCGAAAGCATGGGCGGGGCGGTCGCGATGGTCACCCTGACGCGGCCCGGCCCCCCGGAGGTCGACGGTGTGGTGCTGGTGGCGCCGGCGGTGTGGGGGCGGCGTTTATGGAATCCGTTAATGCGGGCGACGCTGTGGGTGATGGCGAATGCCTTTCCGGGTCTTACCGTGACCGGCCGGGGTCTCAAAGTTCGCCCCTCGGATAACGATGCCATGCGGTCGAACCTGTCCCGCGACCCGCTGGTCATCAAGGCGAC
>JBOIDH010000105.1:0-7285 GCA_050740495.1 Gammaproteobacteria bacterium
AGCTGTAGCTGCGTCCGCCACCCTCGCGTCGATACCACCCATAAAAATGCTTCACGTTCCAGCCGAAATGCCGCTCCCGGTAACGCTCGGTCACCGCCAGCCAACCCCAATACGCTTCGGTACATCTCATCTTCCGAGTCTCCTGTAACCATTCCGTCCGCTTCATCATGAGCCACCTCCTGGCTATCCATGAAACCGGACAGATCATGTGCTACAAGCCCGGACATTTTATTTGTTCCTAACACTCTAGCTGGTATAGCGTCTCACACCGTGGTATCATTGATCCTGATCTAAGGGTGTCCCCGGCGACATTCGGTGGTTTGCCGTGTAGAAAGAACCCGAGGGTATTGTCATATCTTCTGAAATACTCGCCCGATAGCGTGCGCGTGATCTGCCCTGCGATGGGCGGCTGTGCCGACACTGGACCGCAGAGGGATTATTAATGAAACTATCCGCTTTTTTTGCGGATATGGAGCCAATTAGCAATGCCTACGAAAATCTATTTTGGAAATCTGTCGCCCAGGGCACCCACCCAAGAGCATATACGATTAGGTCAGCATGGTTAGTGGGCGACCGATTGCGCTTACCATCGTTTCGCAGAGCGATCGTGATCCTGTGATGCTCGGCGACCGGGTATGAGTAACATAATGATGGAAACAACCACTACATTCTCTCCCAGCAGTGAGTTTCGGCAAACCTGCGGCTTTTGTGGCTGTGTCTTCCGGGTCGAGGTTGAAAGAGCGCGGTCTCATAAGGACGTCCAGGAGTATCGCTGCCCGGAATGCCACGACCATGTATGTCTAGCTAAAACGTCGACTCCACCTCGAGTAACTTTGGTCTCGAACCGGACCGACGGCCGCGAAGTAATCCCGTGCGCTTTGGGCGGTCTGAGCCTGAAGTATCCCTAGGGAAGCTCTGCAAAAGTTACTGCGCAGCCCATCTGCTTTGTCGCGTGCTCGCTCGTCGCTCGCCTATCTACGTGATATGTCTCGCGACTCGCTCCGCGGCTTCGCGCATCTGGGCTTGCTCGCGACACTTTTGCAGAGCTTCCCTGGATTTGCCCCCGGGCACTCGCTCGAATTCAGAAATCGCAAGGTGGAGTAGAGGGCAGGCGAGAGCCTGCTTTCTACTCTATCCTACTTCGTCCTGATCGAGTATAGGCCTAGCTCCAACGCTATTCTTGACTATCTGTTCCATAACAGCTAGGCTTATTTCCATAAAACCTTGGTTCGCGCTCAGAATGCAGGGGAGTTCGACAAACGGTGCGATCCGCGCACAACCGCTCGCTATTTTACCAGGAGCCTGCAAGGACTTTTAGTCATTGGAAAGAGATCCCCTAGCGATCGTTGAGCGCTTGAAGTATCGTCGAAGTGCCCCTGCAGGCTATGGAGCAGTTTTTTTGTGGTTCATTCTAGAACGAACAGTCAGGTATTGTTGGAAGGTCCGTTTCCCGTAATACCGAAGAGCATGTTAATGCCTCTGCTTCTTACCTCGGGACTCGCGCTGATGGGGTGTACGGAGAATGGGAAGATCGACCTTGGTGTGTACGCGTATCCTCAGGGCAGCACGGCTGCCGCTTGCAAGCCCGACTCGAGGATCGGTCTCGCGGGGGTCATTGACAGCGAACGTACACCAAAGGGTATTCGTTTCAACGTAAGAACTCCGGAAAACTATCGACCAAACGTCGCACATCCCTTACTCGTCGTTTTTGCTCCAGCGGGTCTCTCCGCCGCGGCTAGCGAACGTATCACGGGTTTAACAAAAATCGCCACGGGTAACGGATTTCTGATCACCTATGCGGATCACGTCCGCAACTCCATTTCCGCGATCGAGGATCTGAGTGCAATTCCGAGTCTCGCCGCGAAAAAATGGTGCATCGACACGACACGCGTCTACTTAGCCGGACACTCGGATGGTGGAACCGTTGCGTTGGCTATGGCGATGCTCGATCGAACAAAACATATTCCCGCGGCGATCGCAGCGAGTGCCGCGGGCTTCACCAAGGCAGATCTCGCCGGTTTCGAGTGCCCAAAACCGCTCCCCGTAATGATTATGCACAGCGCCAACGATGGGCTATTTCCGGGGTACGGGAAGGATGCGGCGAGTTGGTGGACTGCATGTAATCAGTGCGAGCTAAGTGCTCGCAAGCGACTGCACAGTGGTTGCGAAACCTACCCGAAGTGTGCTCATGGCGTGGCCACCCGATACTGCGAGGGAACCCAGCCCCATGCGCGATGGCCAGACTTGAATCAGTCGATCATTGACTTCTTCACCGACGCGGGCCGGCCGCGACGCGAAGCTGCTCGAGAACCGGCCGTAGAATGAGAACTGTGCCGCGCGGTCTTCTCCATCTTGGTGTCGCGGCCATTCTCCTATGGTTGCTGTGGCCCGAGCGTTTCACGGTGAACATGCCTAGCGCAATCGGTGGATGGTTTCGGAGCGCGCCAACGACCGACTCGCTTCGAAATCGCATTCGCTTGCCGGAAGGCTTTTCTATTGCCCTTTACGCGAGCGGACTGACCGATGCGCGCATGCTGCGGTTTACCGAGGCAGGTGATCTACTCGTGAGCCTACCTCGCTCGGGACGCATCGTCCTGCTTGAGCGCGATAGCGATGCGGACGGGCGGCCGGATGGCCGTAGAGATTTGCTCACGGGGCTCAATCGACCTCATGGTCTAGACCTCCATGAAGGCTGGCTGTACGTCGCCGAGACCAGCGCGCTGGGGCGCGTCCGATTTGACGAGAAGGCCCGCAACGTGAGCGGCAGTTTCGAGCGCCTGGCGGTGCTTCCCGCCGGCGGCCAACACTGGACACGCAGCGTGCGCCTGGGTCCGGATGGGTGGGTGTACGTGTCGGTGGGATCGAGCTGCAATGCCTGTAGGGAAGAAGATCCCCGGCGCGCCGCCTTGCTGCGCTTTCGACCCGATGGTACGGCGGGGCAGATCTATGCCACCGGGCTTCGTAATACCGTGGGCTTCGATTGGCGTCCGGTAAAAAATGAACTGTACGGCGCCGACAACGGGCGCGATTTCCTGGGCGATGACTTTCCTCCCTGTGAGCTTAACCGCATCGAGCACGGCAAGTTCTACGGCTGGCCGTATGCCAACGGGGATAAGGTGCCCGATCCCGACCTCGGCGCCGGAAACGAAGATGAGGTGCGCGAAAGCGTGCCTCCCATCCACAACTTCGGCGCCCACACCGCGCCCTTAGGCTTGTCGTTCATTCACGGCAACGGTCTGCCGCCAGGCTACCAGGGTGCGTCGCTGGCCGTCCTTCATGGATCCTGGAATCGTACCGAGAAAGCCGGGTATGAGGTGGTGTCGCTGCATTTTGATGCTACAGGGAAGATCACCGAGCGCAAATTCGCTACAGGCTTCGAGCAAGATGAAGAGGTCATCGGTCGCCCCGTGGATGTCGCCGAGGGGCCGGACGGGGCTATCTACATCTCCGACGACTACGGCGGGAACATCTACCGCGTGAGCTATCGCAAGACCTTCTAACCATTAGTGGAGGCATCTCGATCCCAAGACCTATCCGACCGGCACTATTGATCTCCAAGAACCTCCGCAGCCGCATAGCGGATTAAATTAGTTGAACGAAACCCCTGGATTGAATTCGGGCTCTAATGGAACTCCTTCGCAGATCATTCTTGACTATTTGGTCTAGAATGTCTAGGCTTATATTATCGGCAACGAAGGTACCAACGTAGGGCGCGTGGCGAGACCGAGAGAGTTCGACGTAGATGAAGTGTTGGACAAGGCCGTGGAGACATTTTGGTCCAAAGGGTACGAAGCGACCTCGATCCAAGACCTGGTGGAGAGTATGGGGATCCATCGGGGGAGCCTGTACGCTGCCTTCGGGGACAAGCAACGCCTTTTTCTCACGGTGCTGGACCGCTATCGCAAGGTGGTGGTGAGGAAACTGCTCGATATTCTTGATTCTAACGCCTCGGGCAAAGTGGCTATCCGTCAGTTCTTTGCAACCGTCATTGAGCATGTGATGACCGGCGGGCCGTTGCGCGGCTGCCTGGTTACCAACTCGGCCGTTGAGCGGGGACTGAGTGATCCTGACACGGCCAAGAAGGTGAGCCTGTGCATAAGGCAACTCGAGGATGGTTTCTATAAGACCTTACTGCGCGATCGGGGTACAGGCGAGTTCGATAACCAACGCGATCTGCGCGCGCTAGCGGGCTATTTGACCTGCAACTTGCAAGGACTCTTGGTTATTGGAAAGATCCGAAGCGACCGTTCGGCCCTGGAAGATGTGGTCGAGGTGACGCTGCAAGCTTTGAAATGATTTTTTTCTTGATTATAGAACGAACAGTCTATAATTGGGCTGGACACGGGTTTGAACGCGCTTATAGCGAGGAGTGATCGGAGCTGAAACAGGGGTCCGCGAATTTCTCTCAACCGACGATAGGAGGGTATTATGGCTGGCGTTAAATTAATAGTGATGTATCCGCGTCCTCGGGATATCGACGCATTCGAAAAGATTTACCAAGAGGAACACGTACCGATGGCGGTGGAGAAGCTCTCGGGTAAAACGAAGTTTGTAGCGACCAAAGTCGTGGCGACCCCGGACGGGACACCGCTCCCATTCTACCGGATCGCTGAGGTCCATTTCCCGTCCCTAGAGGTCCTGCAAGCGTGTGCGCAGTCCGAGGGCGGAAAAGAAACCGTTGCCCATGCGGTACAAATCTCCAGTGGTGGTACGCCTGTATTTTTGATCGCGGAGGAACAATCGTTCTTTTTTGGCAGCGGTTCCGTTTGGGACCGACTAAAAACGTTAATATCGCAGCGATAAAGGAACTCGGTGCCATGCTTCGAGCGGATCTCAGTCTACACTCTCCTCCCGACCGGGCTCTGGACGGTCATTGACATTTGCCGCCTCGAGCGAGGGGCAGCGACACTAAATTCTTCGAAAAGATGTCTCCAAGTCGTTGACAACTTCCGGTGATGCGTTCCTGGGAAGCACTACGCATTGCGGAAATCCGTTGCGTTTCCTAATCATGAACGCTGCGAATAAATTCTTACAGTCATACCAAGAAATCATGATGCCCGACATGTTGGCCGGCCTGGGGTGGTTAGCTTTCAGCTATATGTACATTTCCATCGGAGAGCATCAAATTCACAAGCGCCTCATGCACAGCAAACCGTTGCCCGCGCGGGTCTATAGAACCTTCCGTCCGCGACGAGCAAACGGCAACTCATCTATCCCGCAAATCCCACACAACGCCGAGCCGCGCCATCGGCCAAAGGATCAGCCAGTAGGCGAGGTCGGGTTCCGGGCGGTGGGCCTTGCCGGGATAGGCATGGTGATCATCATGCCTCCATTCGCCGTTCAAGTAGGCAAGCTTGTACGTCGTTGCCGCGCATCCTTTCTCATCGGCCGGACCTGCGTGAGCACGGGCGTTAAACCAGAGCGTCAAGATGGTGCAGATCCAGTTCGGCAACAGCCCGACTAAGGTGGCGAACGCTAGCGAACCGGATACATACCAAAGCAATCCCCATTCAAACCAAGGCACGAGGAATCCCCAGCGGTCGAACCAAAGGGTTTCGGGGTAGCGCAGGCGGATCGTCCGGCGTGCATGGCGTGGATCATAGGTCCAGCCGATCCAAGCGTACGCCAAGGAACGGACGACGGGCGAATGCGGATCTTCTTCCGTGTCGCAATTGTTGTGGTGATGACGATGGTTGGCCGCCCACCAGGTGATGGCGCCTTGACCGGAGACGGCGCAGGAATAGGCGATGAGAAACTCGAACCAACGCTTCGCCTTGAAGGCCGCGTGGGAATAATAACGGTGATATCCGATCGTCATTCCCAAGAAGGTATGCCGGAACACTAACAGTGTGACCAGCGCCCACATCCAGGGACGCGCGCTATAGCTCATGGCCGCATCAAAGTCGACCCAGAGCAAGGCCAGGATATACAAGCCGAGCGTGACCGTACTAAACAGGCGATGAAGGATCCAATGCGACATGGGCAGCAACCGAAACTAAAGAAACGCACCCAGAATAACCAATCCATGGCCGTTGTTCCAGAAATCCATGGTTTACCCTGCACGAAATGCAACATTCGCTCATCGAAGATCTCGTGGAACGGCTTCGACCAGCTCACCACTGCTCGATCTCGCGTTTTAAATCGGAGCGTCTGATCACGCGCCCCTCTGCGAAATCCTCGGCCTTTGCGCCTAGAACTTAGTTGCGAACGTAGAGGTGCCTTGGGGATCGCAAGCCAAAATCTCGATGCCCGCCGCGCGCAGAAGCTCCGCGGTTTCATACAGGGGCAGGCCCATCACCCCGGAATAGCTGCCTTCGATACGCTCTATGAAAGCCGCCGCCAGGCCTTGAATCGCATAGGCTCCAGCTTTGCCGAAAGGCTCGCCGGTGGCGACATAAGCCTCGCGCTCACAGGCTGCAATCGCGCGCAGGTACACACGGGTCATGTTGACCCGGGAGCGGTGGCTCGCGCCGGACGGTTCCACGAGCGCCACCGCGGTATACACCTCGTGGTGACGGCCCGATACCGCGGCCAGCATGTTCACCGCGTCGCTTGGGTCGCCGGGCTTACCCAGGATCGTGCCTTCGAGGACCACCGCCGTATCGGCGCCGAGGACCGGGAGCGGATTACGTTGGGCTATGGATCGCCAGCCGAACTGGGCTTTTTCGAGCGCCATGCGCTCGACGTAGCACGCGGGTGTCTCGGCGCCATTCCAGGTCTCGTCGATGGGCGCGGAAATCGTGACGAATGCAACGCCAAGCTGCCCGAGGAGCGCCTGGCGGCGGGGCGATTCGGAGTTCAGATAGAGCGCGGCGCGCACGCTGACCGATGGTAGGGATGATGTTGCAATAGGCTCCACGCGCGGTAGATTTGCTCGGCGACGATGACGCGCACCAGGGCGTGCGGCAAGGTTAACGCCGACAGCGACCACACATGGTTGGCCTGTCGCAAGCAACGTCGCGCCAGACCGTCGGCGCCGCCGATCAAGAGGGCGACGTCGTTCGAAGCTTGGGTCCAGGAACCGAGGTGCCGCGCGAGCTCGGCCGTGGTCCATGCCTCGCCGCGTTCGTCGAGAGCAACGATTCCGGCGCCACCCGGGAGTGCCTTCAGCAAGCGCGACGCCTCCTCCTCGCGCGCGTGATCCGGGTCCGCGTGAGCCGGGCGGCGCGCCGCTCTGATCTCGACCAGCCCGAGCCGGCAACTCGGCGGGAGTCGCATCGCATATTCTTCGAACGCGGCTTTCACCCACGCCGGTACGCGATGCGTGACACTCAGGAGGTGGATG
>JBOIDH010000106.1:0-7138 GCA_050740495.1 Gammaproteobacteria bacterium
GGTCACGACCTTGGACGGGGCGCAACCGGTCGCGGGAGCGGCGGTTAAAATCGGCGACTATTGTACTGGACAACCGATCTGGCATGGGAGCACCGGCCGGGATGGGATCGCAATGATCGAAGGCGGGGCCCTGCCCAAGCCGCATGCCGAGACTGACTGCGGTCCGTGGAACCCGGCGCCCCTGTTCGTGAGCGCCCGCAGCGCCGAGGACATGAGCTTCACGGTATCGGGCTGGAATCGCGGGATCCGTCCCTATGAGTTCGAGCTGCCCGTCGGTTGGGAGGATGGCAGCTTCGTCGCCCATGCCATCCTCGACCGGGGCTTGTACCGGGCCGGGGAAACGGTGTCGATGAAGCATTACTTGCGGCAACGAACGAGCGGCGGTTTCGCCATTCCCGCAGCCGATCCGCCCGACAAGCTCAAGCTCAAGCACGAAGGCAGCGGCCAGGAGTACGAGCTGCCGGTGTCTTTCGACGACCAAGGGATCGCCGAGAACACCTGGGAGATCCCGAAGGACGCGAAACTCGGCGTCTATCAGATGAGCCTCCACCGGAAAGAGTCCGACCAGTGGCTGAATTCCAGTTCTTTCCGCGTCGAGCAGTTTCGCGTGCCGACGATGCGGGCGGTGATCCAAGCGCCCGCGGAGCCTCTGGTGAACGCGAAGGAGGTGCGGGTCGATCTATTCGTCGGATATTTGAGCGGGGGCGGCGCCTCGCAAGCGCCGGTCAAGTTGCGCTCGCAAGTCGTGGCCAAATCGCTCAGCTTTCCCGATTACCCCGAGTTCGCGTTCGGCGGGGCGGACGTCAAGGAAGGCATCGAAGACCATCAGCGCGACTATGATTATTACTTCGGTCCCGGCAGCGGAGGGGCCGGCGCCACGGCACCCGCTCAGGTCTTACCGCTCACGCTCGATAAGGCCGGCGCCGCGCGCGCCACGATTGCAAACCTGCCCGCGATCGACGGCCCGCGGGACATCGTCGCCGAGCTCGAATACCAAGACCCGAACGGCGAGCGGCTGTCGGTGTCGAACCGCATACCGCTCTGGCCGGCGAAGCTGCAGCTCGGGATCCGCACTGAGCGCTGGGTGGTGGTCAAAGGCACATTGGGCTTGCAGACGGTGGTCTTGGATCTGGCGGGAAAACCCGTGGCGGACCGGCAAGTCGTGGTGGAATTGTTCTCGAAGGCTACCTATTCGCACCGCCGCCGTCTCGTCGGCGGCTTCTATGCCTACGAGAACAAGACCGAGACCCAACGCATCGCCGGCGGTTGCGAAGGCGAAACCGACGAGCACGGCATGCTGAGCTGCGAGGTAGTCCCGGAGGTTTCGGGACAGGTGGTGCTGCGCGCCACGAGCCGGGACGACCTCGATAACCAAGCGCTGGCCACGCGCGAGGTTTGGATCGCCAGGAAGGATGATTGGTGGTTCGAGGGCGGCGCGGGCGATCGCATGGATCTCCTGCCCGAGCGCAAGGAGTATGAGTCCGGCGAAACCGCGCGGCTGCAGGTGCGGATGCCGTTCCGTGAAGCCACGGCGCTCATCAGCGTGGAACGCGAAGGCGTCATCGATAGCTTCATCACCACGCTCTCCGGAAAAGCGCCGGTGGTGGAAGTGCCCATCAAAGACCACTACGCGCCAAACGCCTATATCTCGGTGCTGGCGATCCGCGGCCGGGCCGGCGCGGGATTTCTCGCCGATCTCGCACGCCGGCTGGATCTTCCCTTCGGGGGCGAAGACGGTGCGGTCACCGCGCTGGTCGATCTCGGCAAGCCCGCTTACCGTTTGGGGATTGCTCCGATCCGCGTGGGCTGGGCGCCGCATCGCCTCGCGGTTACGCTGAAACCGGATGCCGAGGTGCACAAGGTCCGCGAGCGCGCCAAGGTGCGGATCACGGTTAAACGCGCGAATGGCCGGCCCTTGCCGGTGGGCGCCGAGATAGCGATCGCCGCGGTCGATGAGGGCCTGCTGGAGTTGGCTCCGAACACCACCTGGGATCTGCTCGATCGCATGATGGGCACGCGCGGCATCGAGGTCTATACCGCCACCGCTCAGATGCAGGTTGTCGGCAAGCGCCATTACGGCCGCAAGGCCGTGCCGCCGGGCGGCGGAGGAGGGCAGCAGTCGGCGCGCGAGCTTTTCGATACCCTGCTCCTGTGGAAGGGCCGCATCGCGCTCGATGACCGGGGCGAGGCTGAGGTCGAGGTGCCGCTCACTGACGCCTTGACCTCGTTCCGGATCGTGGCCATTGCCAGCGGCGCGGAGGGTCTGTTCGGCAGCGGACATACCAGCGTGCGGACCTCCCAGGATCTGATGCTGCATTCGGGCCTGCCGGCGATCGTGCGCGAAGGCGATCGCTTCCAAGGAATGTTCACGGTGCGCAACGCCTCGGAGCGGCCGATCGCGCTCGAGGCCTCGGCGCGGGTCTCACCACAACCCGCTCCCGATGCCGCGGTCGATCTTCCCGGGCAGTCGTTCGATTTAGAACCCGGACAGGCCCGCGAGGTCCGCTGGGAGTTCGGCGTGCCGCTCGGCGCCGCGGGGCTCGTTTGGGAGGTGGGCGTACAGGAGCGCGAGGGCGCCGCCGGCGATCGCATTCGCGTGGCGCAAAAGGTGATCCCGGTCCATCCGGTGCGCGTCTACCAAGCGACGCTGACGCAAATTGAAGCGCCGTTGAGCATGAGAGCCGAGCGGCCGCAAGACGCCGACGCCGGCCGCGGCGGGATCCGCGTCGCCTTGCGCGCCCGGATCGGGGACGGCTTGAGCGGTGTGCGCGAGTACATGCAACGCTATCCCTACACCTGTCTCGAACAGCGTATCTCCAAAGCCATCGCGCTGCGGGATCGCGACCTCTGGGATAGGGTCATGAACGATCTTCCAAGTTATCAAGACGAGGATGGCTTGCTGAAGTATTTCGCCAGCGATGGGCTCGATGGCAGCGATGCGCTCACGGCCTATGTGCTCGCCATCGCCCAAGAGGGCGGTTGGCCGATCCCAGACAACGCGCTCACGCGCATCAAGTCCGGCCTGAAAGGCTTCATCGAAGGGCGGGTGATCCGGGACTCCGCGCTGCCGACGGCCGATCTCGCGATCCGCAAGCTCGCGGCCATCGAAGCGCTCTCGCGCTATGCGGAGGCGAGCACCGAGATGCTCGGCAGCGTCAGCATCGATCCGAACCTCTGGCCGACCTCGGCCCTCATCGACTGGATGAATATCCTGAAACGCTTGAATGCAATACCGGACCAAGCCCAGCGTGTGGGCGAAGCCGACAGCATTCTGCGCGCGCGGCTCAACTTCCAAGGCACCGCGATGGGCTTCTCGACGGAGCGCACCGATGCTCTTTGGTGGCTCATGATCTCCGGCGATGTCAACGCCGGGCGCGCCTTGTTGACGGTGCTTGCTGCGGCGCCGTGGAAGGAGGATGTGCCGCGTGTGGCGCGCGGCGCGCTCGGCAGGTTGAGCGCAGGACGTTGGGATACGACCGTCGCGAACGCCTGGGGGGTGTTGGCGATGGAGAAGTTCAGCGCCGCGTTCGAGGCGGTGCCCGTCACCGGCGCGACCAGCGCGCGCTTTGGCCCGGAGACCAAATCCATAGCCTGGGCCGAGGACATTCGTACGGGCGAGCTGGAGTTCGGTTGGGGCGATGGGCCGACGGCGCTCGCCATCGACCATCAGGGTGGCGGGAAACCCTGGGCAATCATCGAAAGCCGCGCCGCCCTCCCGCTCAAGGAGCCGCTCTCGACGGGGTATACGATTGCGCGCAGCGTCACCGCCGTGGAACAAAAAATACCGGGCGCGTGGTCGCGAGGGGACGTGGCGCGGGTATCTATCGGCATCGATGCCCAGTCGGATATGACCTGGGTAGTGGTGGATGATCCCATCCCGTCCGGCGCCTCGATCCTCGGCACCGGCCTCGGGCGGGACTCCCAAATCCTGACGAGCGGCGAAGCACGGGAGGGCTGGGCCTGGCCGGCGTTCGAGGAGCGGCGTCAGGATGCTTTTCGCGCCTACTACCGCTATGTCCCGAAAGGGGTCTTAAAGGTCGAGTACACCGTGCGCTACAACAACGCGGGCGTGTTCGAGCTGCCGGCGACGCGGGTGGAAGCGCTGTATGCGCCGGAAATGCTGGGCGAGCTTCCGAACCTTGCGGTCGAGGTGAAGGAGGCGCCGTGAGAGGGGTCTGCGCGCTCTTGCTCATGAGCACGGCCGCGCTCGCCGATGTCCCGGGTTTCAACGAGGTGAAATCGGCATGGCGCCCCTCGGAAGCCTATCTCCTCGATAGCAAGGGTGAGGTCTTGCACGGGCTTCGGGTTGACTTCACAGGACGCCGTCTCGATTGGGTGGCGATCGACGAGATTTCACCGGCGCTGATAGGGATGGTGATCCAGTCAGAGGATCGGCGTTTTCACCAGCATGCGGGCGTGGATTGGTGGGCTCTCGGAGGCGCGCTAGGGGCCTATCTCAGCGGCGCGAAAGCACGCGGGGCGAGCACCCTGTCCATGCAGGTCGCGGCGATGCTGGATCCCGAGCTCACGCCGGAAAGTAAGCGGCGGAGTATCGCCCAAAAGCTCATGCAAGTGCGCGCGGCGCTGCGACTCGAAGAGCGCTGGACGAAAGAGCAGATCCTGGAAGCCTATCTCAATCTCACGAGTTATTACGGCGAGCTCCAGGGGATCGGTGCCGCGGCACGGGAGCTTTTCGGGAAGCGACCCTCGGGATTGTCCGCGGCGGAATCGGCCGTGCTCGCGGCCCTGCTCCCCTCGCCCAACCGCCGCGGCTCGCGGCTCGGCAAGCGTGCCTGTGCGATTGCCGGTGCCGATGACAACACACCGCGGTGCCTGGAACTCATGCGCCTGGCGGAAGGCTTGTCCGACAGTCAGCGCCATTCTCGCTTGCCTATGACCCTCGCGCCGCACCTCGCCCACGCGCGCTTGCGGGATCCGGGAGAACGCGTGCAAACGACCCTCGAGCGGCGCCTGCAACGCCTGGCGCTGGAAGCGCTCGAGCAACAGCTCGCCGGCCTGCGCTCCAATAATGTCCGTGACGGCGCGGTGCTGATTGTGGATAACCGGAGCGGCGAGGTGCGGGCGTATGTGGGCGCCGCAGGTCCGCACTCGAACGCCATCCACGTCGATGGGGTGCGGGCGCCGCGGCAAGCCGGTTCGACCCTGAAGCCCTTTCTATACGGGCTCGCCATCGAACGAGGGTATCTTACGGCGGCATCCTTACTCGATGACTCGCCCATCAATCTCGGAACGGCCTCCGGACTCTACATTCCGCAGAACTACGACCGCGACTTTAAGGGGTTAGTGAGCGTACGCACCGCCTTAGCCGGATCGCTCAACGTCCCGGCGGTCAGGACACTGGTAGTGACCGGCGTCGATGCCTTCCGCGATCGGCTGGAAGCCTTGGGATATCGCGGAATCACGCGCGACGGCGATTACTATGGATACTCGTTAGCGTTGGGTTCGGCCGAGGTCAGCCTGTTCGAGCAGGTCAACGCCTATCGCACCCTCGCCAATGGCGGGATTTACAGCCTCTTGAAAATCTGGCAAGACCAAGCAAGGACAGATCCTCCAACACGCGTGATGAGCGAGGAAGCGGCCTTCATCGTCGCCGATATCTTGAGTGATCGCGCGGGCCGCGCCGTTACCTTCGGTCTCGATAACCCGCTGGCCACGCGCTTTTGGACCGCGGTCAAGACCGGCACCAGCAAGGACATGCGCGATAACTGGTGCATCGGCTTCAGTAGCGAGTATAGCGTCGGGGTCTGGGTCGGAAATTTCGAAGGCGACGCGATGCACCGCGTCTCCGGTGTCACCGGGGCCGCGCCCGTCTGGCTTACAATCATGAACGCGCTGCACGCCCGATCCCCGGGCACGGAACCCAAGAAGCCATCGAATCTCATCGCGCGTGCGATTTCCTTCGAACCCGCCGTGGAGCCGCGACGCCAGGAATGGTTTATACGCGGGACCGAAACCAAGCTCGTGCGGCTCGCGGACCCCCGCTCGCGTCCTCCAAGCATCGTGTCCCCGCCGGACGGCGTAACCATCGCGCTGGATCCCGACATCCCGGCGGATAAACAACTGGTTTTATTTTCGGCCAGCGGGCTCAGCGACGTCATCTTGGTTCTCGACGGAAAGACACTCCGAGGCAGGGGTAACGCATACAAATGGCACCCTGCGCCGGGCAAACACAGGCTCGCACTCCAGAGGCCGGACGGTCGCGTGTACGATACGGTAAGCTTTACGGTGCGAGGTTTGAAGCCGAACTATGCTTACCGGAATCGCTGAGAGTGTTTACAGGCAACGGTCATAATCTACGTTTTCTCTTCCGTCATGCCGGTGAAAACCGGTATCCAGGCGAGCCTTCAGCACAAGTCCGCTCGACGTTGTACATGGCGACTTTAGTAGCGGTGCGTTTCAATGCAGTCATCCGCGCGTTCTACACACGCTTATGCCAGGCAGGTAAGCCGCCCAAGGTCGCCTTAACCGCGTGTATGAGGAAGCTGTTAACGATTTTGAATACGATGCTCAAGACCAATACTCCTTGGGCACAACGTGCACCCGAAAACGCTTGACTTCCAAGACAGTTGCTCGGCGCGCCAAGCAGGGCCGCGTTCGGCTGGCGCTCGTACGAGCCCCTGGCGCTGGCTTTCGCCGGGGTGACGGTGATATGGGGTCATCCATGCTTAGAGGAAAATTTATGCACGTTCGCGGTATATCGATCGGTTCCGGTGATCGGCCTCGCGATTGCCGCCCTGTTCCGGCTCAAGGTGGGGATTATTCCGCTTCAACCCTCGCACTCCGCCAGAATCTCGCGGGCGGTTTCGATCTCAGGCGAACCGAGCCGGGTGAAGATCTCCACCGCGCGCCGGGCGTAGGATAGGGCCTCGGCGGGCTTCCCCTGCCGCACCAGAGCCTTGGCGAGGCGCTGGTAGTCGAGCGCGATCAATTCCTGGCGGCCCAGCTTTTCGGACAAGGCCAGGGCCTCGCGGGCCAATGACTCGGCCCCCGGCCAGTCTTCGCGGTCCACCGCCAGCTGAGCCAGATTGCCCGTGCAGGCTGCCACGCCCTCGGCGTAACCGAGCGCACGGGCCATCCGCAGCGCCTCGCGATAATCCCGCTCCGCCGCATCGAAATC
>JBOIDH010000107.1:0-7063 GCA_050740495.1 Gammaproteobacteria bacterium
GGCTCCATCGACGGACGCATGCGGATGACCGAACAGGGCGAGGTGGTTTCCTTCAAGTACGCGAACCGCGGCACGGCCTTGTATCAAATGGAGCTGCTCGCGTCAAGCGTCCTGGAACATACGCTGAAATCCGAGCACGAGCGGGAGCTGCAACCCGATGCCGAGACCGATGAAGCCATGGAGGCGCTGTCAGGAGCGGCTTACGCCGCCTACCGGCGCCTGGCCGAGCATCCGGGACTCGTGGACTACTACCAGGCCGCAAGCCCGGTCGAGGAACTGGTGCTCTTGAACATCGGCTCGCGTCCCGCGCGGCGCTTCGGCGCCAAGACCTTGAATGATCTGCGCGCCATTCCGTGGGTATTCGCGTGGACGCAGAATCGCCACATGATCCCCGGATGGTACGGGGTCGGAAGCGGCATCAAGAACTTCCTCGAAGTGCGGGGCGCCGAAGGCCAAGCGCTGTTAAAACGCATGTTCCACCACGCGCGGCTGTTCCGGCTCATCATCGACGAGGTTGAAAAGACCCTCCCGCAAGTGAACTTGACTATCGCCCGTGAATACGCCGAGCTGGTCCTGAGCGCGGAGGTGCGCGAGGAGATCTATGCCATGGTCAAGGAGGAGTATGAGCGTACTGTCGCAATGGTACATCGCGTGAGCGGCGCAGGGGAGAGCTGCGCCAGGTTTCCCCGCTTTCGCCGGCGGCTCGCGCGAAGGCTCGCGATCATCGACCAAGTCGGCCACGAACAAGTGCGCTTGATTCAGCAGTTCCGCGGCGCCAAGAAATCCGAGAGAGAACGCCGCCGGGAGCTCGTGCCCTTGCTCCTGTCGATCAACTGCATCGCCTCGGGCCTCGGCTGGACGGGGTAGGGCTCAAGTCTCTCCACACTTAAGGGTGAGAGGGCATTGAGGATTTCTTCACTGAGGCGTCGGCGACCTCTGCGCTGTGGCGGTTGAACGGACGTATACCTTTCTTTCGGTATGGCTGCGGCGTCCACGATTGCTGAGCCAGAGCACTACAACATTCGCGAGCGGACACCGTATTTCTCGTACACGGGTGCCGCGCGCCGATCGCACGTCACCAGCTCTGCAGCATGAGCGGCGGCCGTCGCCGCAACGAGCGCGTCGTACGCGGCGCCACCAGCTATCTCGTGCTCCGGCAACTCCAGAAGGAATCTGCGATAGTCGCGCGCGCTCAGCCGCAAGAGCGGCGCCCGAAAGCGCACGGCCATGAAATCACGTACCACATCGCCGGGTGCCCGGTGCGGCGGCGGGAGCCGCGTGAGCACCGAGTACGTTTCCAGCGAGCAATGTTCGATGAGTCTGAGCTCCGCATCGAACGCGCGGCGGGCGGCTTCGTGCTTTTCGTGCCAAGACGCGAACGCGGCGATCACTACGCTCGTGTCGGCGGCCTTCACCGCCGCACGCGCTCGAGCGTGTCGCGTACTTCGTCCGCGCTCAGCGCCGGCAGTTCTTCTTCGGGAACCGCCACTACTCCTTTACCCCGGCGCTTGAGCACCATTGCGGTAGGCGCGACTTCTACTTCGAGCTTTCCGTCGCCGGCCCGAACGTCCAGAACCTGACCCGGTTTTAGCCCCAATGCCTGGCGAAGCGCCTTCGGGACAACGAGCCGGCCTGCCGCGTCTATCGTGGTCTTCATGGGGTGGAGGATGCCATATTTATGGCATAGAGTAAACCAGAAAAAGTGTCCGCCCTGGCGCCTGTAGAGTCCCTGACATAATGACGCGCGAGTGCGTTGCGAGCGAGGGCACCGCGGGTATGCGGCGCGCGTGAAACGCTGGATTCCCGGTCTTTTCTGAGGCGCGATCGCGTGCCCCGGCCGCTATGACCGTGACTACCATCTCGCCGTCTGCAGAAGCCCGAGATCGAGAAGGCCAACGATTAGCTTGAAGTGCGCGGCAACGCGTCACCTCGAGCGGTTGTTATGCGGCAGTTTTCTCTGCCGCGTCCCATCCCGGAAATACCAAAACGGCCGGATGACACTTCAGCGCCTTGGCGAGAACCTTTGCCCGCTCGACACCCAGGCTCACACGACCGTTCTCGATCGCAGAAATAGTGGCCTGCGGGATACCGGTAAAGCCGAGCGAGTTGGTTCTGGCTCAATTCCTGAAGCTCGCGAACGATCCGCAAGGACTCTCCAATCGATACCTCAATCCGTTTCTTGGCGGGATGAAACTGCTTCATATTCACGGTCTCCGATAGTCGTGGACGGTGATCGAGACGACCTGAAAGAGTTGCTCGTCGGAAACGAGTCTATAAATGACCCGGTATTTCAGCTACTAACCGACGGCAAGGGCAACCTCGTGAAGGGTTGTCTGAAGTTGAGCGCAAAGTTAGGCACCGACACGCACCACCTCGCCCGGACGAATCGTGACGACCTGCGCTAACACCGTGGAAACAAGCGGGCGCAACGTCTCAATCCGATTATTGACGGCAACCAATACGACGATGCCAACGTCCACACGCCGTAGATTCTGCTGGTGTTCAAGGTTCTGATCCGCAGTTAGTAAAACATCAAAATCACTGGCCGCGAGCCGCAGTAGTTCGCCGTTCTTTACGCCGGACCAACCCATTTGCACTACGGTCCGAACAGAGTGTCCTGTCAGCTCGCGCACCAGCTCACGTGGAAGTGACTCGTCAAGCAGGATGCGCATCGGCCACTAGCGCTTTACGAGCTATTTCGAGCGCAGCGATCGCCTGTTCGCGTGTGACGGAAGGAAACGAGTCGAGAAACTTGTCAAGACTGTCCCCAGCTTCCAGATAATCGAAGAGGTTCTTCACGGGTACACGGGTGCCAACAAAGACCGGCGTACCGCCAAGGATTTCCGGGTCGCTGTGTACTACAACCAGATTCCGAGCTTTCATCGACACACTCCAGGACAGAGAAAATAACGCTCCGGTTCAGTGGCGGCGCGCGGCGCCATCCGCTGCAACCGGTTGTGTGCGCCCGACTTGGGCATGAACTTATGGGGTGAAAGTCCCCTGTAGGAGTACCGGTAATATCCCATTGTAGGACAAATATAACTACTAGTCGCGGAACATCACTCGACAGATGCGCTTCGCGCCTCAGCGCATCCTACTCGGGCTGAACTTGCAGGCCCGACGAGGTCCATATAGATCAAGCTCCCCAGCCGCTCACAACCCTCGTGAGCCAATATCCCGGGCGGCGCCGGTGATGAGCAAACGCCGTGATCTGTAGGCTGCCAGAGAGCACCCGATAGAACACGGCATATGGAAAGGTCAATAGCCCGATACGCCTGATTCCGGATGGGTGAACCAACCGCCAGCTTTCCGGCCTCTCAGCCGCCAAGCCGATAGCGTGCTCGAACTCACTGATAAGGGCATCTCCAAGCCCGGCTCGCTGTTCCTCGTAGAAACGAACCGCCTCCAAGTATTCGGCCTCTGCTTCGGGAAGGAAGCTGTAATTCACCGAAGCAAAGCACGCGCTTTCTTTGCGACTTCCTCGCCGGGAATAGCTTGCACCTTACCTGCGTCAAGTTCGGCAGCACGGCGTGCGGATTCCTCACCCCACAAGCGGTCAAACTCTGGCTCGGATATTTCTTCCAAGCTCAGCAAGAGCCGCTGCACTAAAGCAGCCCTCTCCTGAACGGGGAGGGAGAGAACTTCAGATTCAAGCTGCGCGAGATCCATGGCGGTAATTCTAACCTATTAGTTGATGAGGTCTAACGAGGGTATAGAAAAACCCGTTTCTGGAAGCCCTTCTGGACCGCGGGACGATTTTTTATCACGGGCCATCGTCCGATAGCGGTGCGGGCCGTCTTCTCCTCCCTGCGAGCTTCATCATCCACCTTGCCGCAGCCTCTCAGGGTGAAGCGGTCAAGTCGCTTGTTCCCTCGCAGGTTGCCCGAACACCGGCTCGACGGCGGCAAAGCGCCGAGCGATCCTCTGCCGACCGACCTCTGAATCGATCCTCGCCTTCATCCAGTCGGTGTGAGTTTCGTGTCCCTCGCGTTGGCCCTGGAAGAACGTGACCTGCCGGGTCTTCATCTTCTTGGGCATGCGCAAACATTGGACTCGGAGAGCACATGGCACTCAATCGCGCTCAGCGCCACGGAATTTTATCGCGGCGTAGCCGTTGAAGATGCAGTTCAAACCATGCGGTTATTGCCCCGCGGCACAACGTGGGCCGGAAGGCCGGACAGATACATCCGTGGTTTTCTTGGCATCGCAACTCCTTTTGCTGTTGGAAGGTTGAGCTCGTCGGGCGGAAGCCGTAGGCGTTCCGCCGTATGTCGCATAGGGATAAACGCAAACGGGGCGATGCCATTTTCATCCGAAACCATGCGGCGGAACACGCTTCGCGTTTCCGCCCTACGGCCCTACGGCCCTGGCGCTCGATGATTTCGCCCGTGAGGATGATGTTTTCGAGATCGAGGATCGTGAGGTTGTCATCGTCGAGCTCTTCGGCGGC
Organism: Gammaproteobacteria bacterium; assembly: GCA_050740495.1. Taxonomy (GTDB): domain Bacteria; phylum Pseudomonadota; class Gammaproteobacteria; order JACCXJ01; family JACCXJ01; genus USCg-Taylor. The sequence continues at coordinate 4,451 of JBOIDH010000107.1, forward strand.
ATGGATAGAGACCACATAGTTCAGTGAGCAATCGTAGGATGTGCCGACGTAAGGAGGCGCATCAGTCGCGGAACATCACTCGACAGATGCGCTTCGTACCTCAGCACATCCTACTCGGGCTGCGGCAAAGCGTTCCTTCAACGGCGGCAAGTGGGCCATCGCTAGCATTGCTCCCCAGAAAAGTGCTGACGCTTCAGTGAGTAGTTGTGACCATTCAGATGCAACGATGAAACCAGCAAAGGGATAAACCGCCACCGAAGCGATTGTGAGATACAAGCTCGCCCGCGGAGCCCAGCGTCGAAAACGATATAGCGCTACGCTGCATACGACGAATGCGGCGAGGTAGGGCAAACCGACGACCATTAGGCCGATGTCCTGCGCAGTGAGTTCAGGAGCGCTCAGTGCCTCTTGTGCCTCACGGAGCGATTGGGGGATGAGCTCTGGAAAGAGGAAATCAAGCACGCCCCCCGCAAGCGCGCTCGCTATAGATGCGACCAACAACGCGCGGAAGAGAACCGTTGGCTGTTTCATGTTCGCTAAACGTTCGCGTTAACCGGCCGAGGGTCGCGCAGCGACCCGAAGGTCCGCGTTGAACGCGGGGTTAGGGCGGCGGTTGTTATGGGGTGAACACATTTAGGACTCGCCCGATGAGCCAAACAATATCGTCTCTTGCGGCAATTGCTGCGATTATTACTGCAATTATTGCGATATACCGATCAATCCGAACTTCGCGTGATGCGGCCCGCGCAATTAAATTGGCCTCTCTAGCAATTGAAAGAGTTTCTTCGTCTCGCGATTCAGCGCGTGTTGCAGCTTCGGAGGCGCGAGATTCTTCTCTGCGCCGGAGCCACTCTTGAGCAAGAGATTTATGATGGTCGTTATATTTGCCACCAGCAATCCGTTGGCGCACTTCATCGTCGTTATTGGCTTTGTCGAGCCTTGCAAAAAAATCGTCTGGGTCCATCTTGTGAGCCCTAACATGAAGTAGCACCCCCATATGACCCCCTGGAAAAGTTAAAAAGTGGGGTGTAAAAATCCTTGAGCCGGTTTTTCAGGGCTTGGGCCGCAAAGCATGCCGTAAATAACCCCCCTTTTGGGATCGGTTTATACATTGCACTTTTATGGAAGACAAGCCAAAACTCCTCGACCAGGTGCGGGAGAAGTTAGGGGCGAACAGGCCTATGTCGATTGGATCAAGCGCTTTGTCCTGTTTCACCGCGAACAGGGGGTCAAGTCTCCCATTTTTCATAGATTGTCTCTTTGAGCTATTTGGAGGTTTGTCGCTACGTTTAGCTTGACCCCTTGCTATGGCGCGGGCTGCGCGGGGGTCTCCGCGATGCGCGGGCGGATCGATCGCCATAGGCCGTGGGTCGAGTAACAGCCCCAGCCCCAGCGCAGCCATCCGAGCAGGGCATAGGCGAGCCACAGTGCCCAGGCGAGCATCAGCAGCCGGTAGGCGCCGAGCGGCACCGACCACACCTCGGCCCGCGGCAAGGCCGGATCGCTGCGGTCCTGATACCAATTGAGATCATAGGCGCTCGAGCCGTTGCCGGCGACCTGCATCTCCGGATATCCCAGGAGCCCGTTCTGGATCGCATCGAAAAGGCAGGACAATGCCACCGCTGTAAGCAAGCCCAGACCAAGCTGTATGGCGTCGAAAGCGTAGGGTTTGATGGCGGGATGCAGTTGCGCGCGCCCGCCGAGGGCGAGGAGCCAGCCCACGACGATGAGCGCCCCCCAGATCGGGGCCTGGCTCAACCCGATGCCGAGCAAAAGCCACTGCCAGGCCCTGAGCGGGGTGATGCGCGTGCGCCCGAGCCCATAGGCCACGAGCACGAGCACCGCGAGCACGCCCCACATGAGCACCGCGGGTCCGAGGCGCGGCCCGCGGCTCAAGAGCAGCCAGCGGTCGTTGCCCAGCGTGACCTTGAGATAATGATTGACGCTCGGCAGGCCGAGCTCGACCTCGGGCGATAGGAACCGCGTCTCCATCCCGCGCGGCTCGCGCCACAGGAGTTGAAAACGTTGCGTCCCAGGCACCACCGGCAAGGTGACCCGGCGGCCTTCCTGGCGGATCGGTTGGGCGGCGCCGCCGATGGTGACCTGTTGCAGCCGGGCCGCCTCGGGCAGCGTGAGCGTGTGCTGGCCCCCTTGACTGCTCTCGAGGGTGAGGTCCAAGGTGGCATCGATCGCGCGTTCCCCCGCGCTGACCGTCAAGCGGCTATTCTGTACCGTCAGGGTCGGGCCGGAGACACCCGCGGGTCTCGAAATACCGAGCGTGACCGATTCGCCCGGCCAAGGGCGCCATTCCGGCAGCCAGCGGCCGCTCGGATCCTGATGATGCACGACCGCGATGCCTTGAACCGTCAGATGCCAGATCGGGCTCACGTCCGCGCGCCAGGTCTCGATCCACTGCGTGGTCTCGGGCGCGGTCATCCCGAAGGTGGGCGCATGCTCGAGGACGGAGTCCCAGCGCACCGATCCCTGTTGTGCATCCAGGCTCACCAGCACCTTCTTGTCCTTCACCCGCACGCCGGGGGTGGTCACCGATTCGCCCGCGAGCAGTGGAACTTCGATGACCACCGGCTCGAGCGTCGGAGAGATGCGCGTCAC
>JBOIDH010000108.1:0-7021 GCA_050740495.1 Gammaproteobacteria bacterium
GTAGGATATTCATGTGCTCCTCCACCTTGCCATATGTTAGTATCGTTATCCGGCCGCGGCTCGGCCATGCATAGCGAACAAGTGATCGAAACTATAAGCGTATCTCTATCGCCCCTTCATTCCAAGCCCCAGTCTTTTCCAATATGGTATGAGTCTGAACGTGGGTGTGTGTTTCCAACGAGGTATGAGTCTGAAAGCTAGCGTTTGGGTCGATCATGGCAGCCATGGTGATCGACATGAACGAGACGCGACTTTGCTTGCTGGAGCAGCTCAAGGCTTTTCTGGACGGTACGACGGGGGTCCAGTTCCGACCGTTCGAGGGCGACGACGCGCGCTATGCGCACATCAAGATGGTGCTGGGGCGCTTGGCCTACGCTTGGCTCAAGCGGGGCGACAAGGGCGTGGTGCTGCGTTATCTTGGCCGCACCACGGGCTATTCGCGGTAACAGTTGACCCGCTTGGTGCAGCAGTGCTTGGCCACAGGCGGGCTCGCCAAACGCTACCGCCCGCCGGCGAAGGGCTTTGGCCGCACGTACACCACCGTCGATGTGGCGCTGCTGGCCGAGACCGACGCCTTGCACGCTACCCTCTCGGGGCCCGCCACCAAGCACCTGATGCAGCGCGCCCTTACAGTCTTCGACGATACCCGCTACGCGCGGTTGGCGTCCATCTCGGTGGCGCATCTTTACAACCTGCGGGCTGCCGCCGGCTACCGGGTGCGCCGGCAACAGTGGGCCAAGACGCGTCCCACCTGGATAGCGATCGGCCAGCGCCGCGCGCCGCAACCCGATGGGCGCCCAGGCTACCTCCGGATCGACAGCGTGCACCAGGGCGATGAGGACGGGGTGAAAGGGGTCTACCACATCAACGTCGTGGACTGCGTGACTCAGTGGGAAGTCGTGGCCACCTGCGAGAAGCTCTCCGAGGCGCCCGGATCCGGGGCGTTTTGGCCTCTCACGCGAATGCAGGCCAAAGGGGGCTGTCGGCTCAGGGAGTTGAACCGGATGGGAGGGGGTCGCGGCCGGGATCAGGCGATTTGGAGTCGGTCGAATGACCGTGCGGGCGATCGGGGCGGACAAGCCGAGATGGCTGAGGATCTTGGCGATCACGGGCGGATGTTCGATGGCGAGGTGGCGTTCGCGCAGAACCCGCACTTCGTCAAGTTGCCGGTCTGTACGGAAATCCAGACGGCGAAGGGGCCGGCGATCCGGTGTATCGGCGGCAAGATCGCCGGACTCGGCAACGACCCGGTGTTCGCGTCCATCGAAGCCGCACTGGCGTGCGAGGTAACACCGGGAACGAATAAGCCGGGCGGCCACCTCCAGTCCGACACGGTTGAGATCGTACCGCGGAACGGTCAGATCACGCTCCCGACGCTGACCACGAATGCGGCCAAGTGTCCACGGGGCTTGAACCCGGTGGTCGGAGAAACCGTCGACCTCGTGATCAAGAACGCGGAGGGCGATGTGATCTTCAATGCGACGCTTTCGGTGCAGTAGAGGCACGATCCGATCGTCCTTGATGTGTTGCTCTTCCTGAAAACTACTCGTACCGACAGTAGCATGGGGTTGCCGCTTCGGGCAACCGCATGGCACGCGGCACCAAAAACAGCGCGAGCGACAGCAATCGCTATGAAGCGCCGCTCATGGCGGCCAGGCACATCGTCATCAAGGCCCCCGGCATCAAGCCGAGGACCAGCACGGCAAGGCCGTTGAAGCTCAGCACCACGCGCGTATCCCGGCCGCAAACGATGGGCGAGGGGTCCTCGGGATCATCGAAGTACATGAGCTTCACGATGCGCAGGTAGTAGTAGGCGCCGATAATCGAAAACACCACGGCGATCACCGCCAGCGACACGAATCCCGCGGCTAAGGCCTCTTTAATCACGAACCATTTGGCCCAGAAGCCCACGAAAGGCGGCACCCCAGCGAGGCTAAAGATCAGCATCAGCATCAGCAGCGCCATCCACGGACTGCGCTCGCTCAGGCCCTTGAAGTCCTCTAACCGGTCCGACTCGAACCCGGCGCGCCCGAGGGCGATCACCATACCGAAGGCGCCCATCCCCATCAGTGCATAGACGATGACGTAAAACATCGAGCCTGCGTACCCGGCCTGGGTCGCGGCCAGTAAGCCTAAAAGCATAAATCCCATATGGGCGATGGTGGAGTAGGCCAGCATGCGCTTGATATTGCTTTGCGCGATCGCGACGATGTTGCCGGTCCCCATTGAAAGCACCGCCAGGACGGCGAGCATCTGCTGCCAATCGGCCGCCAGCCCGGGCAGACCATCGACGAGGAGCCGCATCGCAAGCGCGAAACCCGAAAGCTTGGGCGCCGTGGTGAGGAACAACGTCACCGAGGTGGGCGCCCCTTCGTAGACATCCGGGATCCACATATGGAACGGGACCACCCCGAGCTTGAAGGCGATCCCGACGATCAAAAACACCAGACCGAAGACCAGCAACAGGCTGCGCTCGGCGTTTTGGTACAGGGCCGCGGCCAACTGCTGCAGGTCCAGGGTGCCGGTGACGCCGTAGAGGATGGAGATCCCGTAGAGCATCATGCCGGAGGCGAGCGCGCCCAACACGAAATACTTCATCGCCGCTTCGGAGGCTGCGTGCGAGTCCCGGTGCATGGCCACCATCGCATAGAGGGAGAGCGACAATAGCTCGAGCCCTAAATAGATCGTCAGCAGACTGTGCGCGGACACCAAGATCAGCATGCCCAAGACGGCGAAGAGACCGAGGACGAAGTATTCGCCGTTGAATAAGGCGCGTGCGGCGAGATAGGTACGCGAGTAGACGAACACCCCCGCCGTCACCGCGAGAATGACCGCCTTGAGCACCGTGGCCATGCGATCGTTGACAAACATCTCGTTGAACGCAAGCTCCGGCTCGCCCGGATACAGCCACAGCACCAAGAGCAACGCCACCGCGAGCGTCGCCTGCGAGAGCCGATAGGGCGTCTCGGGATCCCGCCCCAGGACGCAGGCGAGCAACACGGCGCACGCCATGAGCGCTAACCACAGCTCCGGCAAGGCGATTACGATGTTGCTCATGCGGCTATCCTTCTTAGGGTAATCTTGGGTGCGCGACTTGGTCCACGAGATGATTGACCGTTGCGTGCATGACCTCGAGCATCGGGTCCGGCCACACGCCGAAGAACACGACGGCGCCGGCCAAGGTCCCTAGGATCGCGAGCTCGCGGGCGTCAAGATCCTTGAGGGCCGCGATCCTCTCACTACCAACCTCGCCGAAGATCACGCGCTTATACATCCATAGCGTGTAGGCCGCGCCCAGAATCAGCGTCGTTCCGGCGCCAAGCGCGAACCACAAGCTCGCCTTATAACTGCTCAAGATGACCAAAAATTCGCCGACGAAACCGGAGGTTCCGGGGAGCCCGGCGTTGGCCATGCAGAAGATCATCATCAAGGTCGCGAAGACCGGCATGCTATTCACCACCCCGCCGTAGTCCTGGATCTGGCGGCTGTGCAGACGCTCGTACAGCACCCCCACGCATAAGAACAGCGCTCCCGAGACGAAACCGTGCGAGAGCATCTGCACCATGCCGCCCTCGATACCCATCGCGGCGCCGTTGGGCACATCGTGGCTGTCGAGAAGCCGAAACACAACGAACACTCCCAAGGTGACGAACCCCATGTGCGAGATTGAGGAATAGGCGATGAGCTTCTTCATATCCTGCTGCGCCAGTGCGACGAAACCGATATACACGATCGCGATCAAGGAGAGCGCAATCATGAGCGAATCGAAGCTGTGGCTCGCGGCCGGTGTGATCGGCAGGCTGAAGCGCAGAAAGCCATAACCGCCCATCTTCAACATAATCGCCGCCAGGATCACCGATCCGCCGGTCGGGGCCTCGACATGGGCATCGGGCAGCCAGGTGTGCACCGGCCACATAGGCACCTTCACGGCGAACGCCAGCAGAAAGGCAATGAAGATAAGCTTCTGCGCCTCGAGCTCGAGCGGCAAGGTTTGCATCGCCAAGATGGAAAAACTTTGGCCCTTCCAATAGAGGTACAGCAAGGCCACCAACATGAGCACGGAGCCGAAAAAGGTATAAAGAAAAAACTTGATGGTGGCATAGACCCGCCGCTCCCCGCCCCAGATCCCGATGATTAAAAACATCGGGATCAGCATCGCTTCCCAAAAGACATAAAACAGGATGGCATCGAGCGCGGCGAAGACGCCGTTCATCAGCCCCTCGAGAATCAGAAACGACGCCATGTACTGCCCGATCCGGGTTTGGATGACCTCCCAGCCAGCCAGCACCACGAGGACGGTGGTGAAGGTGGTGAGCAGGATGAGCGGCATCGAGATACCGTCGATACCGAGGTGATAGTTGATGTCAAACGCCTCGATCCAACCCGTGCGTTCGACAAACTGCATCGCGTGCGTACCGGTGTCAAAGCCGGTGTAGAGCGGTAGCGATAGCAGGAAAGTCACTGCTGCGATCATCAACGACCGCATCAACACCGCCTCCCGCCCTTGGGTCGCGCCCGTATAGAGCACCCACACGCCCCCCAAAATCGGGACCCAGATGACGAGACTCAGTAAAGGCATGGGCGTTTACGCTGGCGCGAGCTACCTACCCCAGCCATAGACGAAATAGCCTAATAACGACAGCAGACCGAGGATCATCGCAAAGGCATAGTGATACAAATATCCGGATTGCGCCTGCCTCACGACGCCGGAAAACCACCCCACCAAACGCGCCGAGCCGTTAATGATGAACCCGTCGATGATGCGGACATCGCCGAGTTGCCAGAGCGCCCGGCCCGTACCCCGCGCCCCGCCGGCGAACACAAGCTCGTTGAAATCATCGAATCCGTATTTGCGCACCAAGAGCTGGTAAACAAGCTTAAACCGATCGGCTACCCACGCGGGAAGCTCGGGCCGGCGCAGGTAGCACATCCACGCCGTGCCAAACCCCGCGAGCCCAAGCAAAAACGGCATGGCGATAAATCCGTGTGCCACGAAAGCGGGTAATCCATGATACTCGCTCCCCATACGCTCCAACACATCGTGTGCCGGCAGCACGTGAATAGCCGGCCCGAAATAAGCTCCGAACAGCATCGGCGCGATGGCAATGGCCCCCATCACCACTGAAGGTATGGCCAGCATGATGAGCGGGCCGGTGACAACCCGCGGGGATTCGTGCAGATGCGCCTTCGCATGGGGGTCGAGCCGCTCGGCTCCGTGGAAGACCATGAATAAAAGGCGGAAGCTGTAGAGAGAGGTCACGAAGACTCCGCTTAAGACCGCGAGATAGGCGAAACCCGCGCCCGGCAAGTCCGAGTGGTGAACGGCTTCAATGATCGCGTCCTTCGAGAAAAATCCCGATGTCCCCGGGAAACCGCAGAGCGCCAGCGTTCCGATCACCGAGGTGATCCAAGTGATCGGCATGTAGCGGTACAAGCCGCCCATCTTGCGCATGTCCTGCTCGTGATGCAGACCGATGATCACCGAGCCCGCGGCCAGGAACAACAGCGCCTTGAAGAACGCGTGGGTCATGAGATGAAAGATGGCGGCCGCATAAGCCGAAGCCCCGAGCGCGACGGTCATATAACCGAGCTGAGAGAGTGTCGAATAGGCGATCACGCGTTTGATATCGTTCTGCACCAGTCCCAAGAGCCCCATGAAAAAGGCCGTGATCGCCCCGATGACGAGCACCACGCTCAAGGCCGTCTCCGAGAGCTCGAAGAGCGGCGACATGCGCGCCACCATGAAGATCCCGGCGGTCACCATGGTGGCCGCGTGAATCAGCGCCGAGATGGGCGTCGGGCCTTCCATCGAGTCCGGGAGCCACACGTGCAACGGAACTTGGGCGGATTTTCCCATCGCACCGATAAAGAGCAGGATGCAAATCAGCGTCATCAACGACCATTCGATACGCGCGCCGACTTGCACCGTCTCGTTGGCGAGGCTAGGTGCTTGCCGAAACACCTCCCAATAGTCGAGCGAATCGAAGTGCGTCAAGATGGCCGCGATCCCGAGCAAGAAACCGAGATCCCCCACGCGATTGACCAAAAACGCCTTGAGATTGGCCTGAATGGCCGACTCGCGCTTATACCAAAAACCGATGAGGAGATAAGACACCAAGCCCACGGTTTCCCAGCCGAAAAAAAGCTGCACGAAATTATTGGCCATCACCAGCATCAGCATGCCGAAGGTAAAGAGCGCGATATAGCTGAAGAAGCGCTGGTAACCCGGATCGTCGTGCATGTACCCGATGGTGTAGATGTGGATCATCCAGGAGACGAAGCTCACCACCACCATCATGGTGACCGAGAGCTTATCGATGAGAAACCCGACATGAAAATTGAGACCATCGCTGCTCAACCAGGTATAGACGGCCTGGTTGAAGGCCGGCTCTCCGTCGATGACGATGTCCTTGAAACCGAGGAGCGAGAGAAAAAAGGAGAGTGCAACGCTGCCGATCGCCACACGATGAGCCCAGACCCGGCCGATCCTCTGGCCGCAGACACCGGCGATGAGCGCCCCGATAAGCGGCGCCAAGACCACGCCCAGATAGACACCCCGCATGCGGCTAACCCTTCATGCGGTTTAAATCTTCGACATTGATGGTGCTCCGGTTGCGAAACAGCACCACCAGGATCGCAAGCCCGATGGCCGACTCCGCGGCCGCCACCGTGAGAATAAAGAAAACGAAGACTTGTCCGGCCATATTCCCCAGGAAATGGGAAAACGCGATGAAGTTCATGTTGACCGCGAGCAGCATCAGCTCGATACACATGAGCAAGATGATCACGTTTTTGCGATTGATGAAGATGCCCGCCACGCTCAAGCAAAAAAGGATGGCCCCGAGCACGAGAAAATCCGAGAGCGCTGGCATTAGTTGGCCGATAAATCCCTTAACGTTGCGCAGTTGTTGGCGGGGCTTCGGACGCGGGTTGGCGTGCGTTCGCCGGCATCTTGACGAGGCGGACCCGATCCTCGCGCCGTACCGCCACTTGTTCGCTCGGCCGCTGCGCCTTCGTCTGC
>JBOIDH010000109.1:0-6949 GCA_050740495.1 Gammaproteobacteria bacterium
CCCGCGGGCCGGGCCGAGCCGGGGATCTATCAAGCGCTGGTACTCGGAGTCCGTGATTATGCCCGCAAGAACGGGTTTCGCGGCGCGGTACTGGGGCTTTCGGGCGGGATCGATTCGGCCTTGACCCTGGCGATTGCGGTGGATGCCTTGGGCAAGGACTCCGTGGAAGCGGTCTTGATGCCCTCGCGTTTTACCGCCGAGATGAGCCTCACCGACGCCGGCGAGGAGGCGCGGCGGCTCGGCGTCGCTTACCATACGATTCCCATCGAGCCGGCGGTGAGGGCCTTCGAGGATAGCCTCGGCACCGTGTTCGCCGGGCGCCCGCGAGACACCACCGAGGAGAATGTCCAAGCACGCTGCCGCGGAGTGATTTTGATGGCGTTCTCGAATAAGACCGGCAAGCTGGTGCTGACGACCGGTAATAAGAGCGAGATGGCGGTCGGCTACGCGACGCTCTACGGGGACATGGCCGGAGGCTTCGCCCCCCTGAAGGACGTGCCGAAGACGCTCGTCTATCGCCTCGCCGCGTGGCGCAACCGGATTGCGCCCGTCATACCCCAGCGGGTTCTTGATCGGCCCCCCTCGGCGGAGCTTGCGCCCGGGCAGAAGGATGAGGATAGCCTCCCGCCCTACGCGGTCCTCGATCCGATCCTCGAACGCTATATCGAGGACGATCAGACTCCCGAGGAGATCGTCCGGGCCGGCTTCGATCCAGCGACGGTCGCCAAAGTGGTACGCATGGTGGATCGCAACGAATACAAGCGGCGTCAAGCGGCGCCCGGGGTGCGCATCAGCCAGCGGGCGTTCGGGCGCGATCGGCGCTATCCGATTACTTCCGGTTACACCGAGATCGACGCTATTCGCTCACCCGCAGAGATTTGATCTCGTTGATGCCCGGGTGATTCGGGTAATTGATCTCGAGGACGCGGATCGCATCATTCGCCAGATCATCGAGCTTTAGAACGCGGTAAGCCTTCGCCATCATGAACAGGGCCTCGGGCATGGCCGGGGCGCGCTGGTAGTTCTCCACCACGTAACGCGCGCGATTGGCCGCCGCGACATAGGCTCCGCGGCGCATATAGTAATGCGCGGTATTGATCTCGTGCTGCGCCAACAGGTTGCGTAGATAGGTCATGCGCAACTGTGCATCCTTGACATAGCGGCTCTTCGGAAAGCGTTTGACAAGCTCCGAAAAATCTTGAAACGATTTCGATGCCGTGGCTTGATCGCGCTGCGAAGGATCGACCGGCAAATAGCGTTCCGTCAGTCCCTTGCCTGTATTAAAATTGGCCAATCCCTTCAGATAGTACGCGTAATCCACGTGAGAGTGGTCCGGGTAGAGCTTGATGAATCGGTCGCAGGCGGCGGCGGCCGAGGCGGATTCGTCGTTCTTATAATAGGCGTAGGCAAGGTCGAGTTGGGCTTGCTGGGCATGCACACCGAAAGGGTGCCGGGCGAGTAACTTTTCGTAGTACTCGATGGCCTTGGTGTAGTACTCGGACTCCAACGACTCTTTTGCCTCCGCGTATAATTTCTCGGCGGACCAATCGGCCGTCTCGTCTTCTTTATCGTCGCCGAAGATGGCGCAACCGGCGAGCGCCGCGAGGATGATCAGGAGATACAAGATGCGCATAGGGGTCAACCGCAAGCGTGTGGGCGTGTTATTCATTCTATTGGTATTCAGATCCCAGGGCGAGTTTCGGTGATCCAGCGGGCGGATGACAACGATGAATTCATGAATGGGGAGCACCTCACCTCGGTGATCCCGGGCGAATTCAACGGCATGCGCGTCGATCAAGCCGCGAGCCGCCTGTTCGCCGATTATTCGAGAACCACGCTCAAAGGCTGGATTCTCGATGGCAAACTGCTGGTGAACCACCGGCGCGTTAAACCTCGGGAAATCCTCCGCGGAGGGGAAGCCGTGGAACTCTGGGCGAGTGTCAAAGCGCGCGTCGCGTCGCAACCGCAGCCGATCGAACTCACAATCGTGTATGCGGACGCAGACCTTATCGTTATCGACAAACCCCCGGGACTGGTCGTGCATCCCGGGGCTGGGAATCGTGCAGGCACCTTGCTCAATGCGCTGCTGCATTTCGATCCGGCGCTGGCGCTTCTTCCGCGTGCCGGTATCGTGCATAGGCTCGACAAAGACACCTCTGGTTTACTCGTGATCGCGCGCTCGCCGCGAGCGCACACATACTTGGTAAAGGAGCTTAAAGCACGCCGGATCATGCGCGAATACGATGCGGTAGTTCGGGGCGCGTTGGTCGCCGGCGGCACGGTGTCCGCCCCCGTGGGCCGGCATCCCGTTCAGCGCACGCGCATGGCGGTCGTGGCGGGGGGGCGGGAAGCCGTGACCCACTATCGCGTGGTGCGGCCCTTTCCCGCGCATACGCACCTGCGGCTACGGCTTGAAACCGGAAGGACCCATCAGATCCGCGTACATATGGCGCACCTGCGCATGCCCATCGTGGGGGATCCTGCCTACGGCGGCCGGCTAATGCTGCCGCCGGGCGCGACGCCAGCGCTGACACGCGCCCTGCAAGAATTCAAACGCCAGGCGCTGCACGCATCGCGGCTGCGGCTGCTAAACCCCTCGACCGGACACGAGCTGGAATGGCAATCTCCTCTCCCCCCGGATATGGCCCTCCTCTTGGAGGCCTTAAGCGAGGATGGGCGGCAGTGCAGGACGCCCCGGCGATAAGTCCGATTACGCCCGCTTGGCCGGCGCCGCGTAGCGTTCGCGCCTGCGCGACGACGCGCGCGGGCGGCCTGAGCCTGGCACCCTATGATTCGTTCAACCTCGCCGAGCACACGGGGGATGATCCTGTGGCGGTACGCGCCAACCGCAATGCGCTTTATGCGGTTTTGCGTACCGGTGCTCCACCGCGTTGGCTGGAACAGCAACATGGCGCCCGGGTGATAGACCCCGCCGACCCGAATGCCGGCCCGCAAGCCGACGGCGCCTGTACCTCGGCAGCGGGCATCGTGTGCGCCGTGCTCACGGCCGATTGCCTGCCGGTGTTGCTTTGCGACCGTGACGGTACGCGCGTGGCGGCGCTACATTGCGGGTGGCGCGGGATGGCGCGCGGGATCATTTCCGCCGGCATCGCAGCCATGCAACGGCCGCCGTCGCGCCTCCTCGCTTGGCTCGGCCCCGCGATCGGTCCCACAGTCTACGAAGTCGGTGAGGAGGTGCGCGAGGCGTATACCGATCTGGCCGAGCCGCTCGCGGCGGCTTTCCAACCGGCGAGCGCCGGCCATTGGTATCTGGACCTGACAGGGGCCGCGCGTATGCTCCTAGAACAATACGGAACCCGCGTTTATGGTGGAGAGCATTGCACCTACAACGAGCCGGACCGCTTCTTCTCGCACCGGCGCGACGGCCTCACCGGCCGCATGGCCACCTGCATCTGGCTGGCGCAAGCCACGCGCTCAGAAGGCGGAGTTGCCCGCAGGTAATTCCATCAAACACTCGGCGTGCAGCCGATCGCTCTTCGGCCACTCGTTCTCTTACTAAAGGGGCCGCTTTTAGCCTTTTTCCCCGCACCTTGGCGCGGTTAATGGAAACGCTGCCTTGACGGACCCGGCCTTGCCCCAGAACGCGCGGTAGGAGAATGCCCTTGAGCAGGTTCGACCCGTGCGCTACTTCGAATCTGCGGCTCTGGACAGCGTCACACGGCGCGCTGTCGTTCACCGCTTCCCTTTCGGTGTCTATTAGCGACTCGAGGATCCAGAAGTCGTCGTGGTCGCAGTCCAAAGCCAACCTTTAGGCCATGAGCGCTTCTATGCCAAGATCGCGCGGATGACAGGGCAGCCGCGCGCGGTCTTTCAACCCGCCTTATGCGCTCCAGCGTTCATTCCATGCCTCTGATTGTGGCTTTGCGGGGTTCGGAAAATAGGCTATATTTAATATACGTCTTTTGTAATCAAAAGACGGGGCATAATAAGAGTATGTTACTTTTTATAAGGAGGACGGGTTATGGGTGAAGTTGGAATGATAATTCCTGTATTAGTTGTGCTTGTTGGATTAGCTCTCTACCGCTGGGGCAGGAGCGAAGATTGAAATCCGTAAGCGCGATTCCGAAAAGGGTTATTCATAGCTAATAAAAAAAGGAACCCGGGCGGCCGGGAGCGGCGCCGATGAATCTGCCGCTACCCGGCCGCTTCTTAGCAACAGGGAGTACGGATTAACTCTAATCCTCCCGTGTGATAAGCCGCTGAAGTCCGCTCTAGAACATTGAAATCGCCGCCGAAATGCGCATTTAATAACTCGTAAAGCCGGCTTTGCGCGAGATCCGCAAGCTCAGCGCGAGCGGTCAGCAAACGGCGCTCGGTCGGTCGTTTTACGGCCCCCGGCGCTACCAATAGCGGACATACGTGGCGATCATTTGAACGAGGGCGAGCGGCGGGCGGTCCTCGAGCACTTGAAAACATTGTGAGAGCAATACCGGATCTTGTAGCGCATCGCGGGTATGCGCTCCATTATCCGGAGAATACCCGCGCCGCCATTCGCGCCGCGCTCTCGGCCGGCGCCAAGTATTTCGAATGCGATGTCCAACTCACCGCGGACCGCGTTCCGATCCTGTTTCATGACGAGATCTTGGATCGTGTCTGCGGCGTACCCGGCAGGATGCATGAATTCAAGTTCGCCGAGTTAGCTGCGTTGTCGGCCTATGAACCCCGGCGTTTCGGTGAGCGCTTCCGGGGCGAACCCATCGCCGCGCTGGAGGATATTGGCTGCATTCTGAAATCCAACCCGGACGTCGTGGGTTTCATAGAAATCAAGACCGAGTCCATCGAGCAGTTTGGCGTGGAGTCGGTGTTCGACAGGGTCGATGCAGTGCTTTCCCGTTCCGCGCGTCAGGTTGTCTTGATTTCGTATTCGCGGGAATTTATTCGCTATGCGCGGGGTTATGCCATCGGTGCGATAATCGACCGTTGGGAGGATCTCGCCAGCATACGATCGTTGCATCCCGGCTATGTCTTCTGCGACGTCGAAGGCTTGCCACCCACCGGCGAGCTTCGGTGCCAAGGCGCGAAGCTGGTGGTGTTCGAGGTCCGTCATGCCGCCGTGGCGTTGGCGCTCTGGGAACGCGGCGTGGAGCTCATCGAGACTTTTGCGGTGGGGGAATTGCTCGGCGAGTTTTATCACCTTCGCGATCCGCGGCCGTGACCGAAGTCCATTACGATATCGCCGTCGTGGGCGCAGGAATTCACGGGGCCGGTGTGGCCCAGGCCGCGGCCGGCTACCGCACCTTGGTGATCGAAAAGAGCGCGCCAGGGGCGGGAACCTCGTCCCGATCGAGCAAGTTGATCCACGGCGGGCTCCGCTATCTCGAGAGCGGCCAGATCCGTCTGGTGCGCGAATCGCTGCGGGAGCGTGAGATTTTGCTGCGCATCGCGCCGGGTCTCGTCCGCCGCGTTCCTTTCCTGATCCCGGTGTATCAAAACTCGGTACGTCCGCCGTGGAAGATCCGCTTGGGCTTGTCGGTCTACGCCCTGCTCGGGGGCGGCAAGCGCGGTACTCGGTTTCGGTCGCTAGTGCGCAACGCGTGGAATACGCTCGGCGGGTTGATGATCGACGGGCTGCGCGCGGTCTTCGAGTATTGGGATGCGCAAACCGACGATGCCGCCTTGACAAGCGCGGTCTTGAGCTCCGCCAGGGCTTACGGCGCCGAAGTGATTTATCCGGCGCTGTTCGAGAGCGCTGTGTGCGAAGGCGATGCCTATCGCATTCGCTATCGCGCGCAAGGGCAAGTGCGCACCTGCGTGGCGACGGTTGTGATCAACGCCGGTGGGCCCTGGGTCAATGAGATCCAGGAACGGGCGCAGGCGCCCTCGCTGGCGATCGATCTAGTGCAGGGGACCCATATCCACCTCGACCGGCCGGTGACCGATCGAGTGTTCTATGTCGAGTCACCGCGCGACCGGCGTCCCGTATTCGTGATGCCTTGGCGCGGCGCGACGCTGGTCGGGACGACCGAGACCGTGTTTCGAAGCGATCCGGAGTCGGTGCGGCCGCTTCCCGAAGAGATTGAATACCTCGAAGAGACGCTCCGCCATTATTTTCCGCGTTATCCCGGGAAACGCATGGAAGCGATGGCGGGGTTGCGCGTCCTGCCCAAGCAGGAGGCTTCACCCCAGCGCCGATCGCGGGAAACCGTCCTGCTATGCGACGACCCAGCCCGGCCGCACCTGGTGGCGATCTACGGCGGCAAGCTCACCGGCTACCGCGCCACGGCGGCGAAGGTGCTTAAGATCCTCGGACCGAGTCTACCGCCCGCCGCCAAACGTGTTCGTACCGACCAGATCGAGCTAAGCGAGTAAATGAGCCATCATCGATGTGTTTGTGCTGTATTGGGTGCGTGCCCCAGTGCTGTGCGCTTCGCGGGTGAGCTTGCACGGAGTTTTGCTCTAGCTTGAAGAAGTGTTCGCCATCGAAAAGCCTGACCCATGCCTTCGGCGCCTGCACGGTGTAAACCAAGTTCATATTAAGGGTGGGGTCTGGCGATGGGTTTGCTGAGTGCTATCGCCATGCATGGGGCAAGCGGCTACAATAGTGAGGTCGAACGTTGCATTGCTGGGCATGGGTGTCCCGTGACCCGCATCCTTACCGTGAAGAAAGGGGGGAGGAAAATGAGCGTTGCAAAAGAGCTGTTGAACGTTGGCTTACTCGACACTCGCGTGGTGTTGAACGCCTTAACCGCTGCCAAGAACGGTGATTTTTCTGTGCGCCTGCCAGTCGACTGGACCGGCGTTAATGGCAAGATCGCCGATACCTTCAACGAGGTCGTCAGCCAAAACGAGCGCATCACCAAAGAATTGGAGCGGGTGAGCCGCGCCGTCGGCCGGGAGGGCAAGCTCGGCCAGCGCGCCGCGCTCGGCAACGGCGCCGGAGGGGCGTGGGCCCAGGAGATCGCCGCGGTCAACGCGCTCATCGATGGCC
>JBOIDH010000110.1:0-6876 GCA_050740495.1 Gammaproteobacteria bacterium
AGTTAGAATTGGCTAAAGAGAACCTCTGAGCATACCCGTTCTGGTCCGATGCAGTACTTGCCGCGATTCGCAAGAGCTGAAACCGAATGCGCTAGTGTCGCTGCACCGCTACACGAGGCGTTTTCTTTCATTCGAGGGCGGAATGGCCATGGCCTCGCGGTATTTAGCGACGGTCCGCCTGGCGACGTTAATTCCTTGCTCCGATAACACCGCCGCGAGCTTGTTATCGCTCAAGGGTTTCAACGAGTTCTCGGCGGCGATGAGTTTTTTGATGACGGCGCGGATGGCTGTCGACGAACACTCCCCGCCCGCGGAAGTGCTCAAATGACTCGAGAAAAAATACTTGAGCTCGTAAATTCCCCTGGGCGTGTGCAGGTACTTGCGGGTGGTTACGCGCGAAATCGTTGACTCGTGCATGCCCAATACCTCGGCAATATCGTGCAGGACCAGCGGCTTCATCGCCACATCACCGTGTTCTAGGAACGCGCGCTGACGCTCGACGATAGCCGTTGCGACCCGCAATAATGTCTGACTTCGACTTTGCAGGCTTTTTATAAACCATCGCGCTTCTTGCAAGTGTGTGCGCAGCGAGGTGTTATCCTGGCTATTGTCCGCCCGGCGCACCATGCTCGCGTAATAGGGATTCACGCGCAGGTGCGGAATGACCTCGGCGTTTAATTCAACCTGCCATGTACCGCTTTTTTTTCGTACGTGGACGTCCGGTACGATATATTCCACCCGGGTATCCTGAAGGTGCGCCCCGGGCCGCGGATTCATGGTCTGGATCAGCGCGACCACCTGTTGCAGTTCCTCCCGGCTCAACTTCATGCGCCGCGCCAAGCGTACGTAATCACGCTCGGCCAGGAGGTCGAAGTGTTTTTCCACTAAATGCCTGGCTTGTTCCAGCCACGGACTATCGCCTTGCTGACTCAGTTGAATGGCCAAACACTCTTGCAGGCTGCGCGCCGCAACCCCCGGAGGATCCAAGCGCTGCACCCAATGCAGAACGGCCTCGATTTCGTCGAGCTCGACTTGGTCTTGATTGACGGATTGGCGCAGCTCATCAAGACTTGTTCTTAAGAAACCATCATTGTCCAGCGCATCGGCGATAGCATAGGCAATCGCTTTGTCCATATCACTGATCGACGCCAGATTGGTTTGCCACAGCAGGTGCTCCTTCAGCGATTCGCCCGCGGTGCGCTGATTCTCAATTTCAAAACTGGCGTGGTCCCCAGAAACGGCTTGGGGCATCGACGCGTCATAGACATCATCCCATGCGCTATCGACCGGAAGTTCCTCGGGAATATCCTGGCCGATCGCGGCGCCGGCCACATCTTCGACCTCACTCGCGGCTTTTGGCGTCTCCGCGTACGGGAGGATTTCGGTGTCCTGCGACTTCGAGCTGCCATAGCCGTCTTCGTGCTCATCCTCGACGGCCTCCAACATCATGTTGGACTCGAGCGCCTCCTGGACTTCCAGGCTCAGTTCCGCGGTGGAGAGTTGCAACAAGCGAATCGCTTGCTGCAACTGGGGGGTCATGATGAGGCTCTGCCCTAAGCGTAGCTGCAGTGCTTGCTTCATAAATGCTGGTTCGGGCGCGTTGGGGCAGAGTTCTAGCGTGAATAAATTTCATTTTAACGCAATTTTCATCGCCGGTATCCGCCAGCCCGCGCCTCAAGCATTATTTATCGGTGTCTGGCGTGGGTTCCTCTACCCGCCGGAGCCGCGACCGATAGGCGCTTGACCATGACGGAACGACCGGCCGCCGGATCCCGGCCAGCCGGCGCCACCAATAGCCTGCCCGGAGATCCGATACCTGCACCGCTCCGGTGCGGACACTCGGCGCATGCACGAATTTGTCTTGGCCCGTATATATTCCAACATGGGTATAGGGGCGGCCGGCCGCGGTGTGGAAGAACAGCAAGTCGCCGGGTAGACGGGCCGCCAAAGGCACCTGCGGTAATGCAGCCGCCATCGATGCCGTATCCCGTGGGAGTATGATCCCATGCCTGGCGTAGACATATCGCACAAAACCGCTGCAATCGAAACCTTCCCCGGGCGAATCACCGCCGTAACGATACGCCACCCCGATCAGGCTGAAGGCGGTCGCTACGATCCCCGGTGGACCGCCGGGCACCGCGGCCGGTTGGCGATGTGTGAGGCTTCCCGCACACCCCGCGAGGACAGTCAGACCCACCACCAGGCCAGCGCGCACGACATGAATCTTTCGTCGCCGGTTTCGCAACGAGATGTCTACGGTGTTATTGGTCCCGGCCGCCGCCATAGTCGCCACAGGCTCTTCACGCTAATCTCGAAATGACAGCCTTCGGCATAAAGATCGGCCCGCCTTAATCGTCCCAGTCTTAATCTCGTGAGCAGCGGCTGGAGCCAGTCTCGATCGAGGCGCGCGACCTGTTCGAGCCAGGCCTGGTGATCGTGAGCGCGCGGCTCCTCGGGGAAAACCACCAAGTATTCGGTCGCAGGCCCGGCTTGCTCCAGCAGCGCTCCGAAACTTCCGGGCAGGCGCGAGGGCGCGCAACCGCCGAGGACCGCCAGGCCGGTCATGATGGGCTCCGAGCCCCAAACGGCGCGACCGGGAACCGCGGCGACAGGCGGCAAGCTTCCCGCCCCCCAAAACCATAGGCTATTGATAGCCGGCTCGCCGCGGTCCTCCCGCTCGCGGTTGACCGCGGAATCATGCAACACCATTTGGACCTCGTTCATGAGCCGCACCCACCGTTTAGCGTCCCTGCCCTTCGGCAAAAAACCCTCTAGGTGCCGCGTGGCCACCGCCGAAGGCGGCCACGTTTTAACCGCCGCTGCATCTTCGAGCCGCACATACCAGCGCTTGGGATCGCGCCCCACCTTGATCTCGATCGCATGGGCTGCCAAGGCGGCATTGAGCTCACTCACTAGCTGCCGGACTTCGTCCATACCGAGGCTATAGCTACGGCCATCGAACAGGATCAGCTTGCCTAGGTCGGGTTGCAGATGTACCGGATCGGCGCGCATCCACCCACCGCCGTGCTCGGAGATGAAATCGGCGAGATGCGTGATCGCCGCGACCGGGAGATCATACTCTGGATGTTCCTCGACGCCGAAGAGGCGACAGATGAGGGTCTCATAGCACGCGCCGTCGTCCACCCGCGCCGCGCGCGCGAGCAACATCGCTAACGCCCGGAAACGATGCTCCGCGCCGGCGTCAAACCGTAATCGATCCGAGTGCGGTCCGAAGAGCCCGGGAACTACCAGCGTTAGCCGCGACACGATCCCCCGAAAACCGCAGCAGATTTTTTCACAAGCTCTCAGCGCCGAAACAGCCACAATACCGCCGAGACGATTAAACTGATGAGCAGACCAGTCACGATTGGGAAATAGAGCTTGAAACCGCCGCGCTCAATGACGATATCGCCCGGCAAACGCCCCAAACCCAACTTCGTCATCCACGGCCAGAGGAGGCCAATCGCGACCAGCAGCAGCCCGAGCGTAATCAATACCCGCGGCATTCTTTCAGCTTAGCGTCTTAACGCCCGTTTCCGTCCCAATGATCAGAAGATCCGCGGGGCGGCGCGCGAAGATCCCGTTGCTTACGACACCCGCAATGTGATTGATCTCGGCCTCCATCTTGGCGGGGTCCAGCAGCGAAAGATTAAGCACATCCAAGATAACGTTGCCGTTATCGGTGATATAACCGGTTCGCCATAGCGGCTGACCCCCGAGCTTCACTAGCTCGCGGGCGACGTAGCTCCGGGCCATGGGGAGCACCTCGATTGGCAGAGGATAGCGGCCGAGGACATCGACGAGCTTGCTATCATCGACGATACATAGAAATCGCCGGCTCGCGGCAGCGACGATTTTTTCGCGCGTGAGCGCACCGCCGCCCCCCTTGATCAATTGCAGGTGCGGAGTGGCCTCGTCCGCGCCATCAATATAAAGGGCTAGCCCGCCGGTGTGGTTGAGGTCGGCGATCGGGATGCGGTGCTCCTTCAGCCGCGCCTCCGTCGCCTGAGAGCTGGCAACGGCACCCTCAATCCGGCGTTTTGCCCGTGCTAGTATTTCGATTAAGAGGTTCACCGTCGTACCGCTACCCACTCCGATGACGGCGCCCGCTTCAATATGCTCGATCGCGGCCTCAGCCGCGCGGCGTTTCTTTTCGTCTTGAGTCACGTGCGCAGGCCGTTCAATGGTATCTTAATGGTCATGATAGACGAGTATGTGAAGCTTATCCTCACCGCGCGCGTTTACGACGTCGCTAAGAAGACACCGCTCGACCTGGCGCCCGAGCTGTCGCGGCGGCTCGACAACACGGTCTGGTTAAAGCGCGAAGATCTCCAGCCGGTATTCTCTTACAAACTGCGCGGCGCGTACAATCTGATGTCACACCTCAGCCCGGCCAAGCGCCAACGCGGTGTCATCGCCGCCTCGGCGGGGAACCATGCCCAAGGGGTGGCGTTGGCTGCCCAGCATCTCGATCTGCGCGCAATCATCGTGATGCCGAAAACAACACCCGAGATAAAGGTGGCCGCGGTACGGCGTCTGGGAGCCGAAATTGTGCTTCACGGAAATACCTATGACGATGCCTGCGAGCATGCGCATCGGCTCGAGGAGGAACGCGGGCTGTGCTTCGTGCACCCTTACGACCACCCCTTGGTGATCGCCGGCCAAGGCACCGTCGGCAAGGAAATCCTCGAACAGCACTCGGGCGATCTACACGCGATCTTCGTGCCCGTCGGTGGCGGCGGACTCATTGCCGGAATCGCGGCGTACGTCAAACAACTGATCCCGGCGATTAAGATCATCGGGGTCGAATCCGACGAAGCGCCCAGCATGCGAGAGGCGCTCAAGGCGGGGGAACGGATAGTGCTGGAGCACATCGGGATCTTCGCCGACGGCGCGGCCGTCCGCCAGGTGGGCGCGGAACCGTTTCGCATCGCGCAAAAGTTCGTCGATGAAGTGCTGCTGGTCACTAACGACGAGATATGCGCGGCGGTCAAGGACACGTTCGAAGATACCCGTTCAATCCCCGAGCCGGCCGGCGCGCTGGCGCTCGCCGGCTTGAAACAGTATGTCACCGGCGCCAAGCTCAGTGGACGCAACCTCGTGGCTATTTTTAGCGGGGCTAACGTCAACTTCGATCGGCTACGCCATATCGCCGAGCTCGCCGAGCTCGGCGAACAGCGCGAGGCACTCCTCGGGGTCACCATTCCCGAACACCCGGGGAGCTTTCGGGCGTTTTGCCACGCGCTCGGGGCGCGATCGATCACCGAATTCAACTATCGGTACGCCGACCTGCGCGACGCCCAGGTGTTCGCTGGGATCCAGTTGCGTCACGGTGTCACGGAAAAAAACGCCTTGATCGCCTCGCTCCAAGAAAAGGGTTATCCGGTGGCGGATCTCTCGAACAACGACATGGCCAAGGTTCATATCCGCTACATGGTGGGAGGGCGCGCCGGACCGATCGCCGACGAGATCTTGTTCCGATTCGAGTTCCCGGAACGCCCCGGGGCGCTGCTGCATTTTTTAACCGAGTTGGGCGATCGCTGGAACATCAGCCTGTTTCACTACCGCAACCATGGAGCCGCCTATGGGCGGGTGTTAGTGGGGATCCAGGTCCCGGAGCGCGAGCGGAAAGGTTTCGACGCGTTTCTGAACGGGCTCGGGCTCGTGCACGCGGAAGAAACGGAGAATCCAGCGTACGCCATGTTCCTGCGACAATGACCAGCCGATGCCTACCCCCGATTTCGACCATGCAGCCAGCGCTTCGTGAAGCTATTGTCGCCACGGCGCGAGAGCTCAGCGCCAGCGGTTTAAACGTCGGCACCGCGGGCAATCTCGCGGCGCGTACCGCAGACGCCTTCCTGGTCACGCCGACCGGAATACCCTATGCGGATCTCAAGCCCGAGCAAATCGTCGAAGTTACGCTCGCAGGGGAGGTGCGCGGTCGGGCCCTGCGTCCATCGAGCGAATGGCGCATCCACCGCGACATTTTCATCGCCCGGCCCGAGGTCGGGGCTACGCTGCACGCCCATGCTCCCCACGCCACCGCGTTGGCGTGTTGCCGCATGGGGATCCCGGCGTTTCACTACATGGTCGCCGTGGCCGGCGATCGCAGCATCCCGTGCGCACCGTACGCGGCCTTTGGAACCCAAGCGCTCTCGGATCACGTGGTCGGCGCCTTAAGAAGCCGGCGAGCCTGCCTGATGGCGAACCACGGGATGATGGTCGTGGGCATCGACCTGAAGGACGCTTCGCGCCTAGCCCACGAGGTGGAATTTCTCGCCCGGCTCTATTGCCTGTCGTTACAGATCGGCGCCCCGGTGATCCTATCGAATGCCGAGATGGCAGAAGTCTTAGCACGATTCCGAACCTATGGCCAGCAATCTAATGATGACGAGATTTCCCCCAGCTTTACTTGTTAAGGATCTGGACACGACCCGGGCTTTTTTACGGGCATGCTCGGTCGCCGTGAGGGCCGAAGCAGCGGGACCTGGGTCGATTTTGACTACGAACCGGCAATAAGTCGATAGCCCGGCGCTTGCGCGCGAGAAAGCTTAATCGGTTGGAAGCGTCTGAAATAATTCTTTGAGCTTCTCGCCCGGATCCGGCGCCGCCATGAAGGCTTCACCGACAAGGAAGGCGTTGACCCCATGGCGCCGCATCAACCGCACGTCCTCGGGCGTGCGGATCCCGCTTTCCGTGACGACGATGCGATCATCCAGAACATCGACCAGGAGCCGGATAGTGGTCTGCAGATCGGTCGTGAACGTGCGCAAATCGCGATTGTTAATGCCGATGAGCGGCGTACGCAGCATGATCCCCCGTTCGAGTTCCTCGCGATCGTGAACCTCAACGAGCACATCGAGCCCGATCTCGCAC
>JBOIDH010000111.1:0-6853 GCA_050740495.1 Gammaproteobacteria bacterium
GCTCCGGCTTCGCCCAATAACTGAACATCACCGGCACCGTGGACAGCACCTGTACATCCACCCCGCTGACCTGGCATTCGCGCAGCCGCGCCTCCGGGTCCCAGGCATTCTCCCCGATCTCGCGAAACACCTCGCCGTCCCTCAGCAGGCGCGCATGCCCGCAACGCGCGTGCTCAAGCCGTATAAAACCTCCGTAACCGTAGCGCTCTTTAAGATCGGGCCAACGCGGAGGCAAGATGTGCGTATGGATGTCGATCTTGAGCATTGACAGCGTTACTTCCCGGGCGCCGGCATCATCACGCCGCAACGCGCGCAGGTTCTGTGTTTTCGGCTTGAAAAAAAGCGCTCGAAGACGGGCGGAAAATCTTTCTCGATGTTGCGTAGATGAAAGAACTCTTCGTAGAGGAGCGCGTGGCAGTTTTCGCAATACCATTGCAGTCCGTCTTGCTCGTGGGGGAGGCGCTTACGTTCGATGACGAGGCCGACGGTATTGGCGTAGCGTTGCGGAGAATGGGGAACCTTGGGCGGCAGCAGAAAGATTTCGCCTTGGCGAATCGCGATATCGACCACCATGCCGTCTTGGATGGTCCTGAGCAGCATGTCGCCTTCAAGCTGGTAGAAGAACTCCGGCCCTTCATCGACGTGGTAGTCCTTGCGGTTATTGGGGCCACCGACGGCCATGACGATGAAGTCGCCTTCCTCGAACACCTGCTTGTTGCAAACCGGAGGCTTGAAGATCTCGCGGTGTGCGTCGATCCAGCGCTGGAAATTAATCGGGGGTGAAAGTCGTTGCATGGCGCCTCTCCGGCGGATCTAATCAATGGTCGCGATGCATTTCAACTCGATGGCAATCGGGGTCGGCAGGCGGCTCACCTCTACGGTGGTGCGGCAAGGCCCGTTGCCGGTGAAATACTGTGCGTACACTCGATTATAGGTCTCAAAATCACGTTTGAGATCGGTCAGAAACACCGTGACATCGACCAGGCGATCCCAGCTTGATCCGGCCTCTTCGAGCACGGTTCGGATATTCCCGAATACCGCACGGCATTGGATCTCGATGTCATAGTCAACGATACTTCCGTTGGCATCCAACGTGACGCCCGGGATCGTAGGGTTTCCGCGCTGGCGAGGGCCGATGCCCGAGAGGAATAGCAAACTTCCCACTCGGCGTGCGTGAGGATAGGGTCCGACCGGCTCGGGGGCGTTTCGCGAGACGATGGTATGAGAAATTTCCGGCATCTACAGCTTGATGCACACGTTCTTGGCCTCGGTAAAAAAGCGCAAGGCCTCCACGCCCCCTTCGCGGCCGACCCCGGAGTGTTTCATCCCGCCGAAAGGGGTGCGCAGATCCCGCACGAGCCAGGTATTGATCCACACCACGCCGGCGTCAAGCTGCTGGGCTACGCGGTGGCAGCGCTGCACATCGCGGCTCCAAACCGTTGCCGCCAAGCCATACTCGGTGCTGTTCGCGTATTCTAGCACTTGCGCTTCGCCCTCGAACGGAATCAAGGTGGCCACCGGGCCGAAAATCTCCTCCTGATTGGTGCGGCAATCCACGGGTAGATTCTCGAATACCGTCGGCTCGACGAAATAACCCCCTGCGCAGCGTCCCGGCACCGTCACGCGGTGACCGCCGGTGAGGATCGTGCCGCCTTCCTGCCGGCCGAGCTCTATCGCGGAGAGCACCTTCTGCAGGTGCAACTCGGACACGAGCGCGCCTTGCTGGGTCTTCTCATCGAGCGGATCGCCCGGTTCCAAGGCTTCGGCGCGGGCCAGGAAATCGCTCCGGAAACGCTCATAGATTGGCCGCTCGACGAAGATGCGCGAGCCGCACAAACACACCTGCCCCTGGTTCGAGAACGCGGCGCGCACCGTGGTCGCGAGCGTCGCATCCCACTCGCAATCGGCGAATACCAAGGTCGGGTTCTTGCCCCCGAGCTCGAGCGAAAGTTTCTTAAACTGGGGCGCGGCGGTGCGCGCGATCTCCGCCCCGGTCCGCGTCCCGCCGGTAAATGAAATCGCCTTGATCCTGGGGTGCGCGACTAGCTCACGGCCGATGCTCGGGCCCGCGCCGTGAAGGATATTCAAGACGCCTCTCGGCAAGCCCGCGTCGATGCAGGTCCGCGCGAGCAAATACGCGGTCATCGGCGTGATTTCCGACGGCTTAGCGATGACGCAGTTGCCGCTCGCGAGGGCCGGCGCGATCTTCCAGGTCAAAAGATAAAGCGGCAGGTTCCAGGGGGATATGCAAGCCACCACGCCCAAGGCTTGCCGCAGCGTGTAGTTGATGGCGAGCGGGCCCATGCTGTGGGATTCACTCGCAAACTGGGTGATGGCATGGGCGAAGAACCGCATATTCGCCGCGGCGCGGGGAATATCGACCTGCCGGGCCAGGCTCACCGGCTTGCCGGTGTCAATGCTCTCGGCCCGGGCGAGCGGCTCCGCCGCCGCTTCGATACGGTCGGCGATGCCGAGCAAGAGCCGGGCGCGTTCCTCGGCGGACAAGGCCGACCACTCGGGAAACGCGCGATCGGCAGCCGCCATCGCCTGTTCGAGATCGGCCACATCGGAATCCGGGGTCAGGGAGTAGACCTGCCCGGTGGCGGGTTCGATGTTATCGATATAACAGCCGGAGCGGGGCGCTTCGAGCCGGCCGTCGATGTAATTGGCGATTCGCTCCATCGTTATCACAAGCTCTGGGTGCGGCCGCCGTCGACCGGCAGGTTGATCCCGGTAATGTAAGCGGCGGCCGGCGAGCACAGAAACGCGACCGCGGCCGCGATCTCGTGCGGTTCGGCGAAACGCCGGAGCGGGATCGACGCCATTTCCGCCGCCTCGATCTCGGCCAGCGCTTGGTTGCGCTCGCGGGCTTTCGCGTCCAGGATCGCCTTCAGACGGCCGGTGCGCGTCGAACCCGGCAAGACATTATTGACGGTGATCCCGAACGGACCAAGCTCGCCGGCCAGAGTCTTGGCCCAGCTAGCAACCGCGCCGCGCACGGTGTTGGAGACTCCAAGACCGGGAATCGGTTGTTTCACCGAGGTCGAGATGATATTGATGATGCGGCCGTAGCCCGCGGCTTGCATGCCTTCCAGCAGCGCTTGCACCAGGATTTGATTGCACAGCAGGTGCTGTGAAAACGCGGCGAGGTAGGCCTCGGGCGCCGTTTTATAGGCCGCGCCGGGTGGAGGCCCGCCGCTATTATTCACGAGAATTTGTACGGGATCGGTTCGAGAAAGATAGCCTGCGAGCGCCGCTTTCACCTCATCCGGCCGGTTGAAATCCGCTACCAGCACGTGATGGTGCTGATTCTGATCGATGGCGAGCGCGGCTTTCACCTCATTGAGCCGCGCGCGATCACGCGCCAAGAGAGTCACGCTGGCTCCGAGTCGGGACAACTCGACCGCGATGGCCTTGCCAATCCCTTGGCTGCTTCCGCAGACGAGCGCTCGTTTGCCTGTCAGTTGAATGTTCATTCAGGCGGCGAAAAATGGTAATGCGCTCATCGATCCGGCAAAATCCAAGTCCTCGCAATTATTATATACCGTCATTCCGTACAGGGAATGTACGGGATCCACTCAAACAATTACCTTATCCTTTTCTTTTCGACACCCGTGAATACCTTTCCGGCTCACCCCAAGCTCGATGAGCACGAACTGCTTCTGGCACAGATGCAGTTCGCGGATTTTCGCTCGGCCAAGCGCGCGCGGCCGCTTTTGCCGCGTGTTGCTTTCGACCGCGCGGTAAAAGGACGCTATTACTTCACGTCTCCCAATTTGACGCCTCGGCCGGCGCGCAGGCTTTGGCGTGCTCGCTCGACCCGCTGCAAGAACCGCGGGTCGTTCTCAAGCCGGTAATCAAACCAGTCGTCCTCCGTCGCAAAACCGATGAGCACCCCGGCCGGTTTGCCGTGGCGCGTGATAACGATTTCCTGTGTCTCTGCTTCACGCAGAAAGCGAGACAGGTCGTTCTTGATCTCAGACAGAGGGATTTCCTTCACTTGGGACTTCCGAACTGGGCGAGCCATGTGTTTGCCTCCGGCTTGGGCACGATCGCCAATACCTCAACGGTCGAGCCTGCAACATCGTAAAACACACGCACCTCTTCGACCCTGAGCCGGTACTGCGGTCGGGCGAGCCCGTGCAACCGCTTAACTCGGCTTCGGCTGGTCTTGGTGGGTTCGTGCCGTAAGTGCGTTTCGAGGGCCTCCTTTACCGCCGCCCAGACGTTCGCCTTCAGCCTCTTGCGATCCTGAATGGCTTCCGGGGCCAGGACGATCTCAAATCGCATTCTGGCCAGATTATAGCCAGAACCGACTCCGTGCGGAAATGCGCGATTACGATCACCAGGTGCCCACCCGCGGCGATGCGTACCACCGCGTCTGGGTATCTGGCGCCGATGAGCCGCCCGAAATATCCCGACTCTAGACCAATGGCTCGCGTCTTTGACAACTCACTAGCCTCGCAGTACTGTGCCTTTTGCTGAAAAACGGCGTTTGTTTTTCTTATGCCCTGGCCGGGGTACTGCAAGGCGTGGCCAAGGCCGGTAGCCACTGAACATAACCGACAGGAGCAAGAGCAATGAGCGCAACCGAACAGGTGTTGATCGAGAAGATTCGCCAACTACCGCCGCAACGCCTGGCGGAAGTCGAGGATTTTGTCGATTTCTTGCGCACCCGCGACGACGACCAGCGCCTCACGCAGGCCGCCGCCAAGGTAGCCGAGGCGAGCTTTGCGGCGGTGTGGAACAACGACGAAGACGCCGCTTACGACCGCATGTAACGATGGCGCATTTCTTCGGCGATGTGGTTTTGGTGCCGTTTCCGTTCACGGACCAGTCGGGCGCGAAGAAGCGGCCGGCCGTCATCGTTTCCAGCAGCGGCTACAACGCCAACCGGCGCGATCTGGTCATCATGACAATCACGAGCCAGGTGCGCACGCCGCTCGGCTTCAGGGAGGCGCTCGTCGCCGACTGGCAGGCCGCCGGACTCATCAAGCCTTCCGTCCTCAAGCCGGTCCTCACGGCCATCGAGCACGGCCTCGTCGTCCGCATCATGGGTAAGCTTGCGGCCGCCGATCTGCGCACGTCGCGAGAAGCCATCGCGCAGGTCATCGGTTGAGCATCATGAACGGCGGCCGCAGCAGCGGTTCTTCTCGCATCAGCAGCTACCGCAGGAGGCGGGTGGACGGGGCTCTTGCGGGTTATGCAAATTAAATCGAACCCGGCCCCTTATCCGCGCGTTTAGACTCCCGTGGCATGAACGAAGCCCGAAGAAACGGTCACGGCCATTGCGTCCATCAAGTCGAACTTCGAGCCGCCGGCACTTCGCTCACGTCGGATACAGAGCGCGTATTTGCTCGTGGCATTCCTTACGCCTCCTATTCGCGTACATCAAAAGCCATACAAGGAAGACACTGAGAACAACGTCACCGACCAAGAGCAGCCGATCCCAGACATCGCTGAGTATGACTTGCTTGCACAGAGTAGACGCCACATACGTAATGGCCACTCCTGAAGGCACGACGAAAAACAACACGTGCGTCAGCAGGGCGAATCGCCGCGAGGGCGTGGCTTACTGCTTGTACGCGTCGGATCTGTCCCATGCCACGATGGTAGCCCTCCCCAATTGGTGCAAGAAGAAATCGACGCTGGCGCAATACCACGAGAAATACCCGATAGCGATATTGTGGTGTATGGCCATCGTCGCACCCAGCAGGGATATTAGGGGCACCAGAAACAGGAGTGCGTTCATTCTCTCAAGGCCGAGAGCAAGGACAACGGCTATAGTGCCCAGATACATTATGGCTGCATTGTCTCGGAGTTGTAGACGGAGTTGCAGCTCTGCCTTGGCGGTCTGATAATAAAGTCGGGCCGTTTCTGCGTCGAATTTGTCTGTGTTCATGGCACCGAGCCTTTCGCCTAGTCTACAGACTGCTGCCGTCGTATATCGCGTAATTGCTTTGGCATTGGCCTAACCTCATGGTGCGGTCACAGTCAGCTATTCGTTCGAGCAACGGCCGCAAACAGAAGATGGTGAATACACGTTGCCATCTCCAGGTTGTCCCTCTCTCCGGCGAGGCAGGAAGAGAAATTCCTGAATACATCAACATACTGGTTGAGAAGACGCGGTCCCGTGGCGGAGAAATCAGCCAGAAGGCTCGGCACGGTCTCGTGCCTAAATAATACCACCGTCTGCTCAGAGTGATCAAGAAGCACTTCCACGCTCGGGTCCTCAAAGTACAAGCGTGTTTGCTTTTTATCCACACCGAGAGTCCAGTTCGTGTCGATGCTTCCTCTGCCAACGCCGAGGCCTGAGCGCAGGCGAAAAGTGAAATGAATAGTGGCCTGAATGTCATCCGGATAGCCGGCGACCCGCGTAAGGAAGGCGTCAGTGATGTCAACTGTATGTGCCCCGAGGATGCGGTCGACGACGCTAAGCGCGTTAACGCCACTGTCAATCCAGCTCCCCCCGATGGAGTTGAACCGCTGAGTCGCGTCGTCGGTGTTCAGATAGGGGTCGAAGAAAGAGCAGCGGATGGCTCGCAGCTCGCCGTGTCGTTCGATGATCTCCGCGCTGCGAGAGGCCACGAACCACATTAAGTGGAGAGGGCCTAAGTGGAGAGGGCCTGGTCTTTAAATATCAGTTTCTTATACTTCAAGACTTGACCCCTTAATCCCAAACGATACTCCGGAGTGAAATTCGTCAGCTGCTTGACGTCACCGGTCATATCTTCAGTCATCGGTCTGTCCCCTGATACGGTGAACGTATCGGTATTACGAATGAACGCGGATCGGGGATCCAAGGTGCCCCAGCGCAAGGTTGGATCAGGCTATCGGAAGGCCGCGGCGGCGA
>JBOIDH010000112.1:0-6827 GCA_050740495.1 Gammaproteobacteria bacterium
ACCATACCGATCCCCGGAACAACGGCAGGAGCTACACGTATTGCGTACCCGCCGCCTGAGAGGTTGTGAATAAATCGTCGCGATCGGGATGCGCAGCAGATTTATTCACAAGCTCTGAGGATTCCTATTCATCATTCGCCCGGCGTACTCCAAGGATCGTGACTACATCCCCGACCCGGAGGGTCTTGCCGGCTTCAGAGGGCGGGATCCGGGTATTGACGGCGAGCCGGTAGTAGTGATTGAACCGCGAGCGGGCCACCCAGGCGGGTAAGGTCTGTTCGCGTTTCGCGGCCAGGGTTTTTTGGAAGCCCGCCTCCTCGATCCCGCTCCGCGGGTGGCGCGCCGGTACGACACAGCGTTGGCAGGGATTGACGCCCTCGAAAGCAACCGCCCCGACGTTAAAATCCACCAGCATGCCGGGCTCCCCGAACAGACGGTCTTCCCAGAATGCGGGGACACCGCTAATCTCGAGATTGGTCCGGAAACGAAGCCGCGTATCTTGCGGTGTGGCGCCGGGGAACCAGGCGCTGACCGCCGCCAGCGTCGCCGCGCTGATCACGGTCGGTCCCGAGGCGTCCGTGTCGTCGGGGAAGCCGGCCCGCGGGTCCTGCCGGATCTCGACCGGAAAGCCGAAAAATCCGCCGAGCCACGCCGCCATCGATTCGAGATCCCGGTCGAGGCGGAAGCGCTGCGGCGCGCGCGTCCCTGAATCCGCAAGCGTGACCGTGTGGGTGTTGAGATCGAAGTGCGCGCGCAGCCGATGCACCTCGGCGAAGCGCTTGCCGTTTACAAACTTGCCTTGGGCATCCACGACGGCAAAGGCGCGATCATGTTCAAGGCTCCCACCCGGGGCGATGCGCGCTTGACGCACGGAGACGCCGTCGAATGACTTGATCGGGTAGAGGGTGATACGTTGAATGCATGCCATTTCGGCGGTTTTCATGGCGTTCACTGCTATATTCACTAAAACCCCCCGCCGCTTGTGGCGGGCACTCTCTCAAATCCCTATATTGGTTAGCGCGACCATGATGTCGTTCAAAATCGCCGTCGCCCGAGGATGCTCGACCTCGAAATGCCGGATCGCCCCTTGCACATTGGCGATGAGGTCCTCATGCCGGGTCTGGTCACCTCGATGTTTTATTTCTAGCATCACTTCCCCGGCTACCGGCGGAAATTCGCCCTAGTTTAACCCATCCGCCATAGGCTTCGATCTGTCCGCTGCCATGCGAGCCATCGTAGCGGCTGGGGGAGATCTCCATCGAGAACCGCCGCGAAACATCCAAAAATGCGGTACGTCACGTACTGAGGATAGTGAACGCAACAGACGAATACCGGGCGTCGCGGAGCAACGGTCAGTCTGGCCGCCTGCCTTCTCAGGCCGCATCCGGCGCGCAGGTTGGGTTCGAGTGTTATAATGCCACTGTGAACGCCGGTACGGAGACGATCGAGGTTGATGCCCAAGAGATCGCCTTGCGCGGCCTGATTTCGGGTATCGCCGGCAAAGAAGAAGCGGCGCTGTCCGCGCTCTACGATGCGACGGCGGGCCGGGTTTTTGCCTTGGCCTTGCGTATCACGGCACAACGGAACGATGCTGAAGAGGTTACGGAAGACGTGTACATGCAAGTTTGGCAACGCGCTGGTGCTTACGATCCCAAGCGCGGAAAGATCATGACCTGGCTGTACACGATCTGCCGCAGCCGCGCGATCGATTCGCAACGCCGGCGTAATCCGGCGGAGATCTGCCTGTCGCCCGAGATGCCGTACGAGGACGCGGACATAGCCGCAGATCCGTTGGATGCGCTCTGCGGACTCGAGGAACATAGCCTCGTGCGCGCGGCGCTCGAAGCCCTTAGCGTGAACGAGCGGCAAGTGTTGGTGCTGAGCTATTTCAAGGGGTTCAGCCATCAGGAAATCGCGGATTACACCGCGACGCCTCTCGGTACCGTGAAGACGGTCTTGCGGCGTGCAATGCAACTTATGAAAGAGCAGCTAATGGCCGCAGAGTCGCGTGGAATGTCGCCCCGGCGGGAACATTCGGGTGCGGCTCAAGAAAGCGCCCCGGTGGTGTAACTAATGAACGACGAAAATCTATTCGATACCGAGCTATTCACGCAATGGACCGATGCGCTGGCCCCCGTGCAGCCGCCGGCCGGCTTGCGCGAGAGGATCACGGCGCGCGTGCGCGCCGAGCATCCGCTCACGCAGCTACGCACGATACGTTCGGCCGAAGGTTGGATGGACTTCGCGCCCGGGATCCGATTCAAGATCCTGCACCGGGATGAAAACGGACGCGCGAATTCCTTGCTGGCCCGACTGGAAGCCGGTGTCACTCTCCCCCCGCATCTCCACGCCGCCAATGAGGAATGCCTGGTGCTGGAAGGAGAGATCACGTACGGAGATATCACCGTCCGCGCGGGCGATTACCACTTTGCGCCCAAGGGCGCCGCTCACACCGCGCTCACCACACGGGCCGGCGCGCTGATCTTCCTGCGATCCGGGATGGGCGAGCCCGTGCCGGAGTTTTCGGCAGCACGCTGATTTACGCCGGCCAGGCGCAGATGTCGCGCTGGCGGATCGTGGCTGTCATCGCCCCCGGCGCCTTGGCGTCACTCGCCGCCTTATTTATTGACCCGATCCCGCAGGATCCCAACTACCATAATTTCGCCGACCGGCGGGTATTCTTTGAGATTCCGCATTTCGGCGATGTGATCACCAACATGGGGTTCATGCTGGCCGGTTCGATCGCATTGGCACAATTGCTTTCTCCGGGCCGCTTGAGGGATGCGTTTGCAACCGACCGCGAACGCCGCGCTTGGATCGTATTTTTCCTTGGGACCATGCTCACGGGCTTGGGATCCGGCTGGTATCACCTGCAACCGGATAACGCGCGGCTCTTCTGGGATCGGCTGCCGATGACCCTGACGTTCATGGCGCTCGTGAGCATCATGGTCAGCGAGCGTATCGACGCGCGTGTGGGTTCCGCGCTGCTCTGGCCGTTGGTTCTGGTGGGGCTGGCGAGCGTCGTGTGGTGGAATTACACCGAGCAACAAGGCCGGGGAGATCTACGCTGGTATGGCATGGTCCAATTCTATTCCATGGTCGCCAACGTGCTGATGCTGCTGCTGTTTCGGAGCCGCTATACCCGCGATGACTGCTATTGGGTCCTGATCGCCGCCTACGCGGCGGCCAAGATCGCGGAGCATTTCGATGTCGAGATGTATCATCTGAGCGGTTGGCTGAGCGGCCACAGCCTCAAGCATGTACTTGCCGCCGCTGGCGCGTGGTCGTTGTTGATCATGCTCCGGCGGCGCTCCGTGGTAGCGAAAGCCAGGCACAAGGACGTTGCCTGATTGGCGCCCCGAGGACGGAACGCTGGAACGAAATCACTATGAGAAAACACCAGCTCGACGGCTTGCGGTTTGTATTATTCCTGATGGTCTTTGCCACCCATTACGCGCCCAACCCTTTTCGCGTGGGTTACCTCGGCTATGCATTACCCGTCTTCTTCGTGATGAGCGGTTTTCTCATCACCAACGTGCTTTTGTCCGCCGATCACCCGAGCTTGCTTACCAATCTCAAGGTTTTCTATACCCGCAGAATTTTGAGGATATGTCCAGCCTATTATCTCGTGGTATTGCTATTGATCGGCATGGAAGCGCTCACCTACCCGGCGTACTATCTCGCCTACCTTTTCAATATCAAACTCTTTGCCCTGAGCCTGAGCCCGAGCGCGGCATTCTACGAATGGTTCTTACAGGGTTGGCGCAATGAATCGATGCACCTCTGGTCCTTGAGCGTCGAGGAGCAATTTTATATCGTCTATCCTCTGCTCCTCTACATCACGCCCCCGCGCTTTCGGACCACGATGTTATTTTCCGTGCTGGTCATGAGCATCGCGGCGCGTTTCTGGTTCATGTCTCGTTATCCGCAATCGTTCTACGGGACACTCTTGCCCGTGTGCGCGGAATATTTCGTCTGGGGATGTATTTTCTCGTGGCTCGAGTATCAACAAAGCCTGCCGCGGTTCTCCCCGCCCTGGACGCTGAGCCTCTCGGTGATTGCGATACTGAGTCTGATCGGCGTCGAGTTCGCTCTGGGCCAAAGTGGCTTTCTACAATTCTCGACCTCTCACTACCAGACGCCGATTGCATTGAGCATGGGATTCTTCGTCTGGGGCTTGTGGTCGCTGCCTGAGTCCCACCTCGTGGTGCGCGTGCTAAGCTTCGGACCCTTTGTGTACTTCGGCACCATGAGCTATACGCTCTACCTGGTGCATCTGATCGCCATGAATCTGTTCAACTCCCTCGATCTCCAGCTTCCCCTGCCCCAGCAGATCGGCATGGTCGCCGGGGGCTTTGCGATTTCACTCCTCATGGCGAGCGCGATCTGGCATTGTTATGAGAAACCCATCTACGCCCTGCGGCGTTACTTGCCGTATCGTTGATCCCTCGAGGATAATCATCGCGCTCATGGGTGTACATCAGGTAGCCGACGAGCATTTCATCATCGCTATCGAGCCCCCACCGCACCTCTCGTGCGGGGTCCGGATTGACGGGATTCTCCTCGGAATTATCGAATTGCGCGCGCGCGACGATCCGGGTTCCGGCCGGGATCTCCCGCGGTGTTTTGAGACGATAGAGCGTCTGCCAGCCGAACGAATAATTCGGTACTGACAGCAACCGCTCCGACCGGCCATCGGGGAAATGAGCCACGTAATCGAAGTGCCGCCCGCGATAGTGCATATGGGGATACAAGCCGTAGAGCAGCACGCGCTCGCTGAAGGTCGCCTCCGCGGTCTCGATGTGATTCGCGGCGAAGGGCGGGATGCGCAGGTCCCGGTTCGAGGCGCTGGCGACCGCGTATTCCCTCGGCGGGGGCGCGCGGTGGAAATAGAGGCCCAATGTCGGCCGATCCGATGCCGGCGCGCCGACGGTGATGTAATGGATTTGGAACACCAAGGTCGATCCGGCGGGTAACCACTGACCCGAATCCTCGGGCATCGGTTGCACATCCAAGCCAGGAACATGGGCGGCGAAGAACCCGTTTCGGCCTTCCAGCCAAACGGGCTCCCGATCTTTGTGCCGCGCGGGATACTGGACCATCACGAACCCGTGGTGCATGACGGCGGCGTTACTGGGTTTGAGCTGCACCGCGCGTACCCAGCGATCCTTGTCGATCGGCACCGGGATCTTGAACCAGCGGTAGGGCAAAACGCCCTGCGCGGGCAGCTTCTGCTCGGGAAGATTGATTACCAGATCAGGTTCGCCGAGAGGCCAGTCTTTCACCGCCTCGGGTGGCTGCACAAACAGGGGGTCCGGCCCGTCGCCGCGCGGCGCCCCGCCATCTATCCAACGCACCAAGGTCGTTTGTTCCTCGGTACGGAGGGACCGGTCGGCTAAAAGCTCGCCGACCGCCGGATCCGCCTGCCAGGGCGGCATGCGCTTGGTCATGATGACCTCGCGCATCATTGGCGACCAAGCGCGCACGGTCTCGTAGCGGTCCATGGCCCAGGGACCGACGCCCCCCGGGCGATGACAGTTTATGCACCGATCGCGGAGTATGGGTACGACGTCGCCGGCGTAGGAGAGCGGGCGCCGATGCGGCTCGATGTTGAGCACACAGCCGAAGACCGGCGCTTGAGCGACCGCCACGGTCTCCTTGTCGAGCACCGAGGCGACCGCATCGTTGAGGTAATGTCGCGTCGCTGCGGGCCGTTGTGACCCGTACTGCATGCGATCATCGATCGGTCCTCTATAACGAATGGCCCACGTCTTGGTATCGATCAGGATCGCCTCGCCGGTCCGCTCAGCATGCAGGGACTGGATCACGAGTTGCGCTTCGTCCTTTAATATGGGAACGTCGAGATGGAGTCGCGCTGCCTCCGCCTGCAAGTCTTTGCGATCGTCCTGCGGGTTCGCATTGATCAGCATGAATTCCACGCCTTGTTTGGCGTAAGTAGCGCGCAGCGCTTTCAGCGCCGGCAGGCTGTCGCGCACCGTGGTGCAACCGAGGCCGTGAATGTATAGTACGACCGCTTTGGCTTTCGTGAGCCGATACAACTGATGAAAACGGCCGTCTTGGTCGAGTAGGGCGAAATCACGCACCGGGGGCGAAGATACATCCGCAATTCCAGTGCTCGCGGCGCGCAGCCCGAAATAAACGATCCCGCCGCCCGCGCAAGCACTCACAAGAGCGGTGATTACTAGCGCGGTTCTCGATACGGTCATGAGAACATTATATATAGGCCAGCGCTTTTAATTAAACCCGGTGACACGGTGATTGCAGCTTGCTTCGGCATAACTGAAAATGTAATAGACGCCAAGAAAAACTGAGCCTACGCCCTTGCCGACCGATTTACTGGTCCGATATCGCTGGCTGTTCGTAGTGCCCGTGGTCTTGCCCCTGTCGGCGCTGTTCGACCTCTACTGGGCTATCCGGAACTGGTACTACCGAGGCTTGAAGAGCGCCCCCGAAGGGCACACGGAGCGAGTGCGCGATATCCAGGCACAGGTGCGCCAGTGGCGCGCAGCTGGCGGCCGGCGGCCCCTCTGCACGGCGCGTAAATCCTGGATGAACGTCTCGATGCGGATCGCCCGCTACAAGCGCCGCGACAACACCATCCGCGTCGATCTCTACGACATCCTGGCAATCGATACGGAACGGGCCATCATCCGGGTCGAGCCCGGCGTGACCATCGGCCAGATCACCCGTTATCTCATTCCCAGGGGCTGGACCCTGCCGGTGGTCCCGGAGCTCGACGATCTCACGGTCAGCGGGTTAATCCTGGGAGTCGGCATCGAAGGCTCATCCCACAAGTACGGCCTGTT
>JBOIDH010000113.1:0-6810 GCA_050740495.1 Gammaproteobacteria bacterium
ATCCACAACAAGGTCAAACGCCAGTGGGTAAATTTTCCAATGCAGTTCAGAGCGCACATTGGGAGGCAGCCCCGGATACACGCGTGAACAACAACACGTTCGATATTGAAGTTACTTTCGAAGCGCGCCTCGCAACTACCACCGCTCATCTGAGCGGAGCCTTTCTCGCTTTTCCTGATCCCAATGAGGGTTGCAATGATTTTAATTGTGCTTGCGTCTCGGAAACGCAACCTACTCCGGTATCTCAGAGCATCACATTCGAGGTTCCATTTCCCTCGACCGTATGTGAATAACGGAGCCGAGATTTCGATGCGGCCGCCGGCTCCTATGGTCAGAGGATTTCGAGGCCGGCTGGCTCGAAATACGCGCTTAACTCCACAGACCTCGTGCAGGAAGAGGCCGCGGATGCGTTTTCGGACGGCCGCGGCGACATTGATCGCCGGAAACGTCGCTTGACGTCGGTTGGCGATTAGTCACCGCGCCGCGGCCTGCGGCGTTCCGGAAGGGCATAAATCCAAAATCCGATTGCGTGCGTACCTAACTACGATACGAGCGTCCTAGCTCGTGTCGCGGCGCATAGTTTCCAGGTATTCACCCAGAAGGAGGAACCCGTATGCTTCACACCACATTAAAACCGATCGCCCGGGCCACGGCGTTGGGGCTGGTCCTAGCGGGAGCAGGCATCTCGTTTACCGAGGCCGCGAGTCACCGCGAGGCGCCCTTGATCGCTCTCGATCCGGCGGCGGACATCACCGATGTCTACGCATTCCGGAGTTGGAAAGATCCCGACAAGGTGGTTTTTATTCTGAACGTCATCCCCGGTCAGGAGCCGAGCGCCGGACCGAATTACTATTTCTTTGATAAAAATGTCGCCTACGACATCAACGTCGATGTCAATCAAGACGGCAAAGCCGATGATGTGGTTTACCGGTTGCGCTTTAAGACCGCGATCCGGGCGCCGTTTAACGATCTGCCCGTGGCTTACGCCGGGGTGGATGGGGTCGCCGGACTGCCGCCCGGGATCCGGGATCTGACCGGTCCGGATGCGGCCGGTCTCGGGTTGCGACAGCGTTACACCGTTACCGAGATCCGCAACGGAAAGCGGCGCAACTTGGGGAGCGGCCCGATGTTTGCCGTGCCGTCAAACATCGGCCCACGGACCGTGCCCGAGTATGAGAACTTGGCGGCGAAGGGGATCTATGCCCTTAGGAACGGCGGCCGGGTCTTCACCGGACAGCGCGACGAGACGTTTTATATCGATCTCGGCGCCACCTTCGACACGCTGAACTTTCGTGCCGCCGCCCCGATCCTGGCCGATCCGGATGACGGCAACGATGGAGCCAATCCCTTCGGCAACGATATGTTCTCCGGTTTCAACATCAACACCGTTGCGCTCGAGGTGCCGATCGCGGAACTGGTCCCACAAGGGTCCAATGGCATTATCGGGGTGTATGCCTCGACCAGCCGCCGGCGCACTGAGATCCATCGACCCGATGGCAAGGTGAAAGCGAAAGGGAACTTCGTGCAGGTCGCCCGCATGGCCAACCCCTTGATCAATGAATTGATCATCGGTACCGGCATGAAGGATCGCTGGAACGCAAAGGATCCGAAGCGAGAAAAACAGTTCCTGGATTTCTATCTCAATCCGAGGTTGGTTGCGGTCATCAATTTGGCCTTCGGTACTCCTTTTCCGGCCTCCGGCCGCACGGATCTGGTGGCCGCGCTCCTCAAGTATCCCGGGCAGGATCCCAACATCTGTAACAGGACTAACCGCTGTTCGGAACTACTGCGGCTCAATACCACGGCAGCTCCGAGGCTGCCCGCGGACCAGAAGCGCCTGGGGGGCTTGGCCGGCGATGCGGCGGGCTTCCCGAATGGCCGCCGTCCCAATGACGATGTGACCGACATCGTTCTGCGGGTGGCCGCGGGTGCATTGCTGGGTCCGGTCCCGAATCTTGGGGACGGGGTAAACTTCAATATCGCGGCACCCGGATCGAATGTCACCGCGAACGGCATCTATCAGACGTTTCCGTACTTGCCGACACCCCATAGCGGCCGCGATCGGCGCCATATCGACTGTGGTGAAGCCGGCGCCAACCCCTGTTAGGTGACGCGCAGAGAGATCGGCAACGCCTGCGCATGAGACACTTACCCGTCGGTCTCGTCATCGTGCTGCTCTGTGATCTAGCGCAGGCGGCCGCCTACATCCCGATGACCGACGGGGAGGTGCTCGAACGGTTGCCGATCTCTCTGCACCGCGTTGCGCGTGAGTTGCGGGATCTGCGTCTGAGAGTGCAACAGGAGCCCAAGCATGTCGGGTACGCCACGGACCTTGCCAGGCGTTACCTAGAGATCGGACGCGCGGAAGCGGATCCGCGCTATACGGGCTACGCCGAAGCGGTGCTGCAGCCGTGGTGGGAGGTGGAAGAGGCGCCGGCCGAGGTGGGGGTGCTGCGGGCCGCGGTGCGCCAGCATCGGCACGAGTTCAGCGCGGCCTTGAAAGACCTCGATCGAGTACTGGCCAAGGACCCGCGCAACGGCCAGGCCTGGCTGATGCGCTCCACGATCCTGACAGTGATTGGACGTTATCCCGAAGCGAGGCAGAGTTGTCTCGCCCTGCTGCGCTTTGCCGATGCGCTCGTCGTGACGGCCTGTCTCGGCGCGGTGGAAAGCCTAACGGGGCGCGCGCGCGCGAGTTATGCGGCGCTCGACGGGGCGATCCAATCCGCGCCCGAGGCCGATCCGGCAACGCGGCTCTGGGCGCTGACCTTACTCGGCGAGATCGCCGCGCGGCTCGGTCAATTCGGCCAGGCGGAGCGGCATTTCCTCGAAGCGATGGGTCTCGGGCGCCGCGATGTGTACTTGCTCTCGGCCTATGCCGATTTTTTGCTGGATCAAGGCCGCTACGCGGAGGTCTCTCGGCTCTTGCGCGCCGAGACGCGCGTCGATGGCTTGCTTTTGCGCGTAGCGCTCGCGGAACACGCACTGGGCTCGGATACCGCCGAGAGGGTAACGGCACTCAAGGCGCGCTTTGAAGCCGGCCGGGTACGCGGTTCATTCTTGCACCCCGGAGAGGAGGCGAGGTTTACCTTGGTGCTGTTACAGGAACCGCGGCGGGCCGTGCAACTGGCGCGGGAGAATTGGTCGCTGCAGTGTGAGCCCCGCGACGCGCGCATCATGCTCGAAGCGGCCCGCGCCGCGAACGATGCCCGAGCCGCAGGCCCGGTTATGAAGCTGCTGGCGCAGGCGGGAACCGAGGATGTGGTCTTGCGCCGTTTGGCGGCAAAGTTTAGCGCGCTGGAGTGAGAGCTTGTGAATAAATCGTCACGAGCAACCCCGAACGCCAGAAGCCGCGGAGCGAGCGAGCACGCGACGCCGCGATTGGGATGCGCAGTAGATTTCTTCACAAGCTCTGAGATGCGGCGCCTGGTTCTTGGAGGTCTGTTGCTCGCCCTGGCCGGGCAAGCCTGGGCGCATAAGGCCAGTGACAGCTACCTGGACGTGACCGTGGGCGATGAGCGCATCGAAGTGCGGTGGGACATCGCGTTACGCGATCTGGATTTCGCCATCGGCCTCGATGGCGACGGCGATGGAGCAATCACCTGGGGCGAGGTCCGCGCACGCCTACGAATGATTCGGGACAACGTCATGCCGCACCTGCGTTTTGCGAGCGCTGGCGCCCAATGCGCGCCGCGGGGCGAGCGACAGCTCATCGATCATCATAACGACGGCGCTTATGCCGTTTTGAAGTTCGAGCTTGCCTGTCCGCCCAGCGCCAAGGATATTCAAATCCATTATGACTTGCTCTTCGATCTCGATGCGGCGCACCGCGGGCTGCTGCGTTTCGATTACCGCGGGAGCACGCAGCCGGCAATCTTCAGTCCCGCACACCCGCGGCAAACTTTTTCCCTGGGATCGCCGCACCCGCTGGATGGATTTCTGGCCTACGGCCGCGAGGGGGTGTGGCACATCTGGATGGGCTACGACCATGTGCTGTTCTTGCTCAGCTTGCTGTTGCCGGCGGTTTTACATCGCCGTGGGCGGATCTGGGTCGAGGCCGATGATTTTCGGGCCGCTTTCCTCGATGTCGTAAAGATCGTTACGGCCTTCACCTTGGCGCATTCCGCCACGCTCAGCCTCGCCGCGCTCGGTTCCCTGAAGCTGCCCTCGCGCTGGGTCGAAACCGCCATCGCCGCTTCGATCATAGTGTCGGCGCTCAATAATCTTTATCCGGTCGCGTATCGCCAGCGCTCTGCTCTGGCGCTAATCTTCGGCCTGATTCATGGCCTGGGCTTCGCGAACGTGCTCGCGGACCTCGGCCTGCCGGCCGGCGGGCGCGTGCTGGCCCTGCTCGGGTTCAATCTCGGTGTCGAGCTTGGACAGCTCGTGATCGTGAGCGCGTTCCTGCCCTTGGCGTTTAGCGCGCGTGCGACGCGGGCCTACCGCCGGCTTGTCCTCGGTCTCGGATCGACGGCGATCGCCCTCCTTGCCTTCCTGTGGTTCGTCGAGCGTGGGTTCAACCTCGAAATTCTGGGGAGCTAGCTAGCCTCGACGATTGCGAGCGGCCCATCGGTAACATCGCCTCACCGCACCCCGGTAGGTGACGGGGCGCAGCAAGAAATGCGGAAGGGCGCCCCGGCGCCCTTCAGGCCATCAACTTGTTCTTCAAGGCGGCCAACGCCTGGTCGACCAGTCCTCCCTCAGGGAGCTTGCCATCGGGCGTCAGCTTATCGATGAGCTGGGGCAGTAGCGCGGCAAGCCCCGAGGAGGCCTCCTGGCTGGAGATCCCGACGGACTGCGCCACCTGCTGCACCTTCGCTTCGCCCAACGCCTCTTGCAACTGCTCGCCAGACACCGCGCGGTTCTCGCCGGTACCGATCCAGGAAGAAACCAAATCACCCAGGCCCTTCTGTCGGAAGCCCTCGACGAGACCCGAGAGCCCACCCGTTTGCGGGTCATTGAGCATATGCATCGCCTGGTGGACCAACTTCTCTGCCACCGGACCTGCAACCACTCCGCTCGCAAACGATACGATTGTCGAGAGTATACTCATAGCCACCTCCTAGGGTATGGATCCTTGCGGATAAACTCTTTCATTCCCGCTCCCTCCCGATGGTCGGCCGACATCGGTCCCCTATACTAATCCATCATGGTGAGGGAAAACATTTGGTTGCGGCCAGAGGCCGCGTTAGGAAATTTAAACGCCCTTTTTCCTCAAAAGGGAAGGTACTGCTGAACCTGAAGGATGTCAAATACTCGAGTCCTCGGTCCAGAATCGGGGAACTTTCGGGTGATGCATCGGCCGGCGCAGGGCTGAACCGGATTGGAGGGTGGATTGGTTGGGGATCAGGCTGTTTGGAATAGGTCGAATGCCTGCGCCGGTGATCGGGGTGGGTGAGTGCGAAGGAGGCGCGAACGCCAGCACAAGGAGGTGCTGGCTGGCCCGCAAGGGAGGAACCCGTATGCTTCACACTAAATTAAAACCGATCGCCCGGGCCACGGCGTTGGGGCTGGTTCTGGCTCGCGGTTGTGGCCGCGCTGCACGATGTGCAAAGGGACGCCATCAAGGTGAATGCGAGGGCGACGGGGCATGAGACCATCATAGCAAAATATTTCGAGCCTGGCCCCTTTTGGCCCCTATTGTCTGTCAAATATTGTGTTCCGAAAGGGACAAGCGACAATAGCCCAACAATTTATTGTTGGGAAAGCTAATCCACAATTACCTCATAAGTCCCGAAAGGGACAAATGAAAACGGTATGTTCGCAACATCT
Source organism: Gammaproteobacteria bacterium (assembly GCA_050740495.1). Taxonomy (GTDB): domain Bacteria; phylum Pseudomonadota; class Gammaproteobacteria; order JACCXJ01; family JACCXJ01; genus USCg-Taylor. The sequence continues at coordinate 5,773 of JBOIDH010000113.1, forward strand.
CCGCCGTTCTTTTTCAAAGGCGCCGATGAGCCACACCATCGCCCGTGCGCCCGCCGCCCTGCCTTGAAGAAGATTGGGAACAGCTCGCCCCGCGCAAGGCGAGCTGTATCCTCTCGGCTTTCCTGTTTGTCTTCGACTCTCTTCAAGCTCTTATCACGCTTTTCCGCGCGCCACTAGTCCAGAAGTTCCTTCGGAATATTGCCGCCGTTCTGGGCGAGTTTCTGCAGCACGGTCTTGTGCAACCACATGTTCATCTGCGCGGAATCGCCCATCTTGTCAGCGGGGCATCCGAGTTCGGTCGCAAGTTCCTTGCGTGCTGCAAAGCTGCTCTCGAGACCCAGGAGCTTCAGCAGGTCCACAATCGAAACTTTCCAATTGAGCTTTTGGGGGTTAGAGGCGGCGAGGCCTTCAAGCTTGGCCACGACATCGACCACCGTGATCGCGGCCGGAGATGCGGGGGTCGCGGGCACGGCCTGCGGGGCAGGGGCGGCCTCTGCGGCGGGAGGATTGAAACCGAGCTTCTCGAGGATTTTGCTGAACAGACTCATGGTAGATCCTTTCCTTTTGAGGTGAGGGGTTTGGGTTTGAGTTGCGAACAGACAGTTTACTCCAATTCGCTGGTTTGTTTTCATGCCGCTTTTCTCGATGTCGTAAAGATCGCGCTGGGTCGAAACCGCCATCGCCGCTTCGATCATAGTGTCGGCGCTCAATAATCTCTATCCGGTCGCGTATCGCCAGCGCTGGGCTCTGGCGCTAATCTTTGGGCTGATTCATAGCCTGGGCTTCGCCAACGTGCTCGGGGACCTCGGCCTGCCGGCCGGCGGGCGCGTGCTGGCCCTGCTCGGGTTAAATCTCGGTGTCGAGCTTGGACAGCTCGTGATCGTGAGCGCGTTCCTGCCCTTGGCGTTTAGCGCGCGCGCGACGCGGGCCTACCGCCGGCTTGTCCTCGGTCTCGGATCGTCGGCGATCGCCCTGCTTGGCTTCCTGTGGTTCGTCGAGCGTGGATTCAACCTGGAAATTCTGGGGAGCTAGCTTCTG
>JBOIDH010000114.1:0-6787 GCA_050740495.1 Gammaproteobacteria bacterium
CGCAGCTCCGCGATGCCGCAGGGTACAAGCGGATCGCCTTCGACCGGCAGCGGAACAAGTTCGAGCAGATCAGGTGGGGGAACGCGCGGCAAGGCCAGAGCTTCGCGTCGGTTCTGGATAGCCCGACGTCGCACACCGTGGACGCGCGGCCGGCGAACTGTGCGGCGGGCCAGCACTACTTTGTGTTCGACATGGAGCAGCCAAGCGCCAGCAGAACCTGAAGGATCACGGCATTGACTTTGCCGATCTCGACGGCTTTTTCGATAGCGACTTGATCACCCGCGAGGATGTGCGCGACGCCTACGGCGAGGTGCGCTACCAAAGCATCGGCGTGTTCAACGGCGTAACCCTGTTCGTGGCTTGGACGCCACGCGGCGAGGACGGCGACACCCCCCATCTGATCTCGGTACGAAAGGCGGAAATTCATGAAGAGCAAGCGTGGTTCCAGCGCTACCGCAAGCGCTAAGGGCAAGACGGACTGGGCGCGGGTGCGCGCGATGAAGGATGCGGACATTCGGTTCACGGCCGACGCGCCGCGCACGTCCGCGGAGGACTGGGCGGATGCTGTGGCCCATCGCGGTCTGCCACTGCCCACGCGCAAAGAGCAGATCGCGCTGCGTGTGGACGCAGACGTATTGGCGTGGTATCGCGCGCAGGGCCCGGGCTGGCAAACGCGCATGAACGCGGTCTTGAAGGCGTTTCGCGACCGAGCGGCAAAACCCACGTAAGCAAGCCCATGTAACGGTCGGCCTTCCTTCTTGTGAATGCGTGATGGACCTGATGCATGATGGGCAAATGTGGGGGCTATAAGCTAGCTGATTAGCTGCTCTCGAGAACGCCTACGCGTGCCACAGGCGTGGTGCCGACCAGCGGATGTCCGCGGTCCCCTGCACGGGCGGGCGAAGCCCTTGCCGATCACCGGGGGCCTTATCGCTATGACCGACCGAGGCTCCCGTAATCGGCGGCGATCGCCTCGCCCTCGGTGGGCCGCCGATCCCGTCGGGCGGCACCCCAGCGAGCTTCGGCACGTTCATCGCCCAGTTACGCCAATCGTTACATTTACTCCGCCGACTCAGGCGACTTGAGAGTCCCTTTCGAGTATCTGCAACGCCGACGTTGGCCTATCTCCGTGAAACAGGATCCGAAAGAAGATGCCGTCCGACAGCGCGATCTTCTTATTCCCAGATTCGAGGATCATCAGCTTGCCATCAATTTTTGCCATCCGCGTCCCTTTCGGGAACGAGCGGCTTCCTTCTTGGAACTCCAGCGGGCGATGGGCGGCCCGCTGTCGGACGGATTAGTTAGGCCCTGCCCCGCTCGGCTCTAATGAAAATCCCTCGATTGCGTGCTCAAGCGGCCCAGGAGATCGGTATGATCCTCAAGCTTGCGGGCCAGCACGTGCACCACCTCCCCTTCGCGCTGCACCTCGCCGGTGACGCCGAGGAGGCGTGAGCCCAGAAGCTCTTTTCGTTGGCTGTCCACCAAGCGGCTCCAGACGATGAGATTGAGGCAGCCCGTCTCGTCCTCGAGTGTGACGAAGACCACGCCGGTCGCGGTCCCGGGCCGCTGGCGGGTGATCACCAAACCCGCGGCGCGGACAGTCTCGCCGTGCGCAAGACCTAAGATCCTCTCAGCGGTCACAAAGGCCATCCGTTCGAGGCGCGGGCGCAGGAGTGCCAGGGGATGCTGCCTGAGCGTGAGACCGAGGCTCCCGTAATCGGCGGCGATCGCCTCGCCCTCGGTGGGGCGGCGCAGTAGGGGCAGGGCTTCTTGGACGGTCGGGGCGGCGAGTAGCGGCGCCGGGGCTTCGATGCCGAGCACGGCCCAGTACGCCTGATGCCGCTGGCCGGCGAGGTTCACTAGCGCATCGGCCTGGGTCAACGCCTCCAGATCGCGGCGCGGGAGCCCGGCGCGCCGGATGAAGTCATGAAGATCCCGAAACGGTGTGGCTGCGCGCGCCTCGATGAGACGCCCGGCGGCGGCCCGCGATAAGCCCTTGACCAGGCACAGACCGAGGCGGAGCGCGGGCTGGGCATTCGCTCCCCGCTCCAAGGTACAGTCCCACGCGCTGGCACCCACATCGACCGGACGCACCTCCACCCCGTGCCTGCGGGCATCTTGCACGAGCTGGGCGGGGGCGTAGAAGCCCAAGGGCTGGCTATTCAGAAGGGCGGCCGTGAAGGCCGCGGGGGCGTGGCATTTGAGCCAGGCGGAGACATAGACCAAGAGCGCGAAGCTCGCGGCATGGCTCTCGGGGAAGCCATACTCGCCAAAGCCCTCGATCTGTTTATAGATCTGGCGGGCGAAGCGCTCCGAGTAGCCGCGCGCGCGCATGCCCTCGACGAGCTTTTGCTCGAAGCGCTGGAGGCCGCCCATGCGTTTCCAGGCGGCCATGGAGCGGCGCAACTGATCGGCCTCGCCCGGGCTGAAGCCCGCGGCCACCATGGCGAGCTTAATGACCTGCTCCTGGAAGAGCGGCACCCCCAGGGTGCGCCCGAGCACCCCGCGCACCTCTTCGCTCGGATAGCTCACGGGCTCGATCCCATGCCGGCGGCGCAGGTAAGGATGCACCATCTCGCCTTGGATGGGTCCCGGCCGGATGATCGCGACCTCGATCACCAAGTCGTAGTAACAGGCGGGTTTCAAGCGCGGCAGCATGGCCATCTGGGCGCGCGACTCGATTTGAAAAACCCCCAGGGTGTCCGCCCGTTGGATCATCGCGTAGGTCGCGGGGTCCTCGGAGGGCACGGTGGCCAAGGTGAGCTTCTTTCCCTCGAACCCCTCGATGAGTTCAAAGGCGCGGCGGATCGCGGAGAGCATCCCGAGGCACAGGCAATCGACCTTGAGGAGCCCGAGCGCATCGAGATCGTCCTTGTCCCATTGGATCACCGTGCGCTCGGGCATGGCGGCATTGCGTCCTCGGCGCGCCAAGCAGGGTCCATCCCTGGCCCTGGCTCTCTCGATGGGGACCAGGTGGGCCAGGGGACCGCGGGAAATGATCATCCCGCCCACATGCTGGGAGAGGTGGCGCGGGAAGCCCACCAGCTCTGCAACGAGCCTGGTTAATCGGGCCAGCACCGGATTGTCGGGATCGAAGCCCGCCTCGCGCAGACGCTCGGGTGCGAGTCGTTTCCCATCCCACCAGTAGATGTTCTTCGCCAGCCGCTCGACTTGATCGAGACTCAGCCCGAGCGCCTTGCCGGCATCCCGGATCGCGCTCTTAGCACGGTAGGTGATCACGGTCGCGGCGAGGGCGGCGCGCTCGCGGCTATATTTCTCGTAAATATACTGGATCACCTCCTCGCGGCGCTCATGCTCGAAGTCGACGTCGATGTCGGGCGGCTCCTGGCGCTCCTTGGAGACAAAGCGTTCGAAGAGCATCTCCATACGCGAGGGATCCACCTCGGTGATGCCGAGGCAATAACAGACTGCGGAGTTGGCCGCGCTCCCCCGTCCCTGGCAGAGGATACCGCGGCGGCGGGCGAAGGCGACGATATCGTGGACGGTCAAGAAATAGCTCTGGTAACCGAGCTCGGCGATGAGTTGCAGCTCATGCTCGATCTGGGCGCGCACCTTGGCCGGAGCGCCCGCGGGCCAGCGCCGTTGCACGCCCCTCTCGGTCAGATCCCTGAGATAGCGGGCCGGCGTCTCGCCCGCGGGCACGAGCTCCTCGGGATATTCGTAGCGGAGCTCGTCCAAGGAGAAGCTACAACGCTCGGCGATGCGCACCGTCTCGGTGAGTAATTCCGACGGATAGAGCCGCGCCAGGACTTCGCGCCGGCGCAAATGACGCTCGCTGTTCGGATAGAGCGCATAGCCCGCCGCCTTAACCGTGGTCTTGAGCCGGATCGCCGTCAAGGTATCTTGCAAGGCGCGGCGCTCGCGCACGTGCATGTGCACATCCCCCGCGGCGAGGAGCGGAATGCCCGTCTCACGGCTCAAGGCCGAGAGGCTTTCGAGCCTCTTTGCATCGTCGCCCTCGCGCAGTAGCTCGACGGCGATCCAAAGGCGCTCGGGAAAGCGCCCGGCGAGCCAGCCGGCCTCGGCTTTAAGCCGCCCCAGCTCGTCTACGCCCAGCCTTCGCTTCGGTAGCAAGAGGGCGAGGCAATGATCGAGACCGGGGGCGATGTCCGCGCGTTCCAGCCGGTAGTCGCCTTTGGCCGCGCGCCGCCGCCCTTGGGTGATGAGCGCCGAGAGCCGGCCGTAACCCTCTCGATCTTGCGCCAGGAAGACGAGCCGCGGTCCGCCGAGGAACTTCACTTCGGTGCCGATGACGAGCTTGAGACCGCGATCCTTGGCCGCGCCATGGGCCCGCACCACACCGGCAAGCGAACACTCGTCGGTCAGCCCGAGCGCCGTGTAGCCGAGCCGCCGGGCTTCTTCCACCAACTCCTCGGGGTGGGATGCGCCTCTCAAGAAGGTGAAGTTCGAGAGGCAGTGAAGCTCGGCGTAGCGGGGCAAGTCCATGGGGAGATAACAACCGGGCGCCGCGCCCCTAGTCACAGATCCCGTGCACAAACCAGCGCCGCTTCCCCTCGACCTCGCGGAAGACCCAATAACGGCCGCCGAGGGGATTTCGGGCGACAAAGTAATCGCGCCCCATGGGCTGTCCATCCCACCAGCCACTCTCGATGCGCTCGGCGCGCCCCATGAGCCTCAAAGGCCCCCGAAGCCGCGGCCGTCCCTCCCGGACCTCGAGCGCTTGTGGCGGGTCGAGCAACCACAGGGGACGGCTGCGCATGCCCGGTGACGAGCTTGCCTCCCCGGGCGAGCAGAAGCACCACGCCGCTTCGGGCCGGTGATCGGGGAGCAGACGCAGGCCCCGGACGGCATCCTCGCCCAGGCGGGCGCGCAGCCGCTCGAGGAAGGCGAGGGACTGCGTTTGGCCTTGTTCCTTGCCGCCGGGCAGGAGCGCGAGCGTGACGCCGGCTAAGGGGCAGAGATCGTCGACCAGGAGCCTCAATGCGCGGACAGGCTCGGGGAGCACCAGCCGCTCGAGCCGGCTACGCAGCAGTTGGCCGAGATGCTCCGGATCGCGGCTGGGTGTGAGGAGCGCGAGATTCAATCGAGTCTCGCGGCGGTCGCGATGCACCAGCCGCCAATCGAGTTGCCGCGCACCCGCCCCGCGCGCCCGCAAGAAGCCCGCGAGATCCAATAACAGCCGCCGCGCCGCGAACTGCAAAGCTTGGGTGTCCTCGGCCTCATGCGGGAGATCGAGGAGACGCCCGAAGCGCGCGGGAGGCTCGAAGGGTAGACGCGGGTCGGGCTGCCGGCCCGAGGCGCGGTCGAGCAGACGCACGAGCGCCGGGCCGAAGCGCCGGGCCAATCCGTCACGGGGCAGGCGCAGGCACTCCCCCACCTCGCGTAGCCCGAGCCCGGCGAGGGCTTCCGCGATGCGCTCATCGACGCCCAGGACCGCAAGCGGTAAGCGGCTGAGCGGAGCGTGCAGTTGCCGCGGATCGGTGATGCAAATCTCTAGTTGTGCCCTCACGAAAAAAATCGCCGCGAGCGGCGTGGGCGCGATCGCGAGGAGCGGTTTGTAGCCGAGATCCAGCACGCCCCCACGCACCTGTTCCACAAGCGTGGCAACGCCCCCGAAGAGCGTGAGACTCTGCCCGATCTCGAGCAGCAGACCGTCCGGCGGCGCCAGGCTCACCAACGAGGTGAACTGCCCGCACCAAGCGGCGAGCGCCTCGAGGGCGGCTTGCTCCGCGGATCCACCGCGCGTGTAAACCTCGACATCCCCGAGCGCCTGCGCCGCCCCGGCGCGCATCCCCGGCGCGATGCCGAGCGCGTAGGCGGCGCGGTTGCCTATCCGTACCCGCGGCTCCCGCCCGGGGGTCGTGAGGACGCAGGCCCGCGGCGAGTCCCCGAGCCCCAGCGCCTCGATCGGGAGGGAGGGAAGACCGAGACAGAGCCAGAGCGAGTTGCGCATAACCTTCACCGGGAGGGAACCCGCAAATCCAGATCCACGGGCCTCGCGCCCGCCCCACCCCGGCGCTTGAGGATGCTTACTGCCGCAAGCGGCCCGTGCGGCTCCAGCATCAAACGCAAGGCGGCGGGCGAGGCCTCACGGCGGGCCGCGAGGGGGCGAAACAGGAGGCCCAGGCTTCGGCCCGCCTCGGCGGCGAGTTGCAGGCGGCGCAGTCCGCGCCCATCGGGACCGCGGGGCCAGGCGAGCACGGCGCTACACGCCCCCGCGCGCAAGGATTGCTCCAAGGCCCAGAAGCGCTCTCGCGGACTTCCGATCCCCCACACGAGGAGCATGTGCGCGAGATCGACGCCGTGGGCGGCGAGCGCCGGGCCATAAGGGAGGTGCGGCGGGGCAATCCAGACCAGCCACTGCTTGGATTGACTCAGGTGCGCGAGGGCCGGGATCACGAGCCGCAGCGCGCCGATGCCTTCCATGTCGGTCAAGATCTCCACGAGCGCGCCTCGCGGCCACCCGCCACCGGGGAGGAGCGCATCGATCTCGGCGAAACCGCTCGGGATGGTTTCCGCCTCGATGGGCAACGCCCGGCCGCAGCGCCAAAGCCGGGGATCGCGTAGCACCGCCTCCAAGCTCATAGCCTCAGAGCTTGTGAAAAAATCGTCGCGAGCGATGGGAGGTCGCGTTGCATCCTCGGCGCGCCAAGCAGGGCCATTCCCTGGCCCTGGCTTTCCGCCGGAGCGCAGGACGGTTTCGCCGGGAGCGAAACGGGGCGAGTCCCAAGGATGGGACGAGCAACCGGAGTGTATAGTGAAATACATGAGGATTCCGAGCACCGCCCGGGGGTCAGCATGGAAA
>JBOIDH010000115.1:0-6775 GCA_050740495.1 Gammaproteobacteria bacterium
GGGTCGAGCGCCGCGCGGGCGGCGTAGATCGCGGCGGAATAACCGGCCGGCCCGGAGCCCAGGATCAATAGACGGCAGTGTCTGGTCGTTAAATTCACTACTACCCCGCAGGCGATATATTCTGATTTTTTCCACCGGGAGGATTCGGCGCGGGAGCGTAGTGTACACGGTGCCTGTCCGTAGCTCCTAAACCGCCGGTGGTGGGTGCCTGTTTATGCATCCGAACCCTTTGGCGTCCGCGGCTCAGCGGCCGCCTCGCCGCGCTTGAATACGGGCAGCAGGACTAGGCCGAGCTCATAGAGTAACCACAGTGGTATTGCCAGCAAGGTCTGTGAGATGACATCCGGAGGCGTCAGCACCATCCCCACCACGAAGGCGCCGACGATGATGTAGGGGCGCCTAGCGCTCAGATCTTCCTTGGTCGCAAAGCCCGTATGCACCAGGAGCACCGTGGCCAGCGGGACTTGAAACGCGGCCCCGAACGCAAAGAACAGGGTCAAGACAAAGTCCAGATAGCGCCCGATGTCGGTCATGATTAACACCCCCTCCGGGGCGGAGGCGGAGAAAAAGGCGAACATCACCGGGAAGACCACGAAATAGGCGAACGCGATGCCGCAATAGAACAACACCGAGCTGGAGATTAGGAGCGGCAGGACCAGCCGCCGTTCATGGCGATAGAGACCCGGCGCCACGAATGCCCAGACCTGGTGCAAGACAAACGGCATCGCCACGAAAATCGAGACCATCAGGGTGAGCTTAAACGGCGCGAAGAAGGGAGAGGTCACCTCGGTCGCGATCATTGCCGAACCTTGCGGCATTTGCCGAATCAGCGGAAGCGCCAGCAAGTGGTAGAGATCATTGGCGAAATAGCAGAGCGAGAGGAAAATCAACAACACCGCGGCGAGTGCACGCAAGAGCCGCGTTCGCAATTCAACCAGATGCGATAGGAAGGGCTGTTCCTCCGCCTCCTCCGGAGCGTCAGGGGGCGTTGCCGGCATTTTCCTGGCGGTCTGGCACCGCGGGCACACGCGCCGCCGATGCCGGGCTGGATGGTGCAGCGAGATCCTGGGGCGCGGCCCGGCCGGTCTTGGATGGGTAGCTTGCGCCGATATGTTTGAGGTCTTCCAGCTCCAGCTCTCTTTTTACCTCTTCCTGGACCGTCGCCAAGGTCCGCCTCGCCTTCGCGAGCCAGAGTCCGGCCGTGCGCGCGGCGCGCGGAAGCTTCTCGGGCCCGAGCACGATCAGCGCCACGACCCCGACCAGGCATAGCTCCCAAAACCCGATGTCGAACATAAGGCTAGGGCCGGCCGTTGCGTTTCTCGGCTGGGCCAGCGTCCGGATCGGAGCCGCTCGGGGGCGCGTCGGCGGCCTCCTCGCTCTCGGCGGTGGCTTTCCTGAAGCTCTTGATGGCGGCCCCGAGATCCGTGCCGATGCTGCGTAGTTTTTTGGTGCCGAACAGCAGCGCCACGATCGCTAATACGATCAGTAGTTCTGAGACGCCTATGCCCATGGGTGGATCTCCTCTAAGATGAGTAATTAAGGCCTCGGCCGGACGTGCATGCGTGCGCCGACGTTACCCCCGCTTCGTCCGGCTTTCCTTTTCGGCGCTGCCCGACTGGCCGAAACGCCGCTCAAGCTCGGCCAGCACCTCGCCCGGCCCGCTGCCGGCCGCCGCCAACATGACTAGGCTATGAAACCAGAGGTCCGCGGTCTCATGGATAAGCTGACGGCGATCACCGCTCTTAGCCGCGAGTATGGTCTCGATGGTTTCCTCACCGAGCTTTTTCAAGATCGCATCGAGGCCCTGTGCGTAGAGGCTCGCGACGTAGGATCCGTTTTGCGGGGCGCCCTTGCGCGCCTCGATCACGGTGGCGAGCCGGTCCAGGACAGTGCTCATGATCCCGAGCCGTAAATCCGTGCCGGGTCCTTGAGGATCGCGCCATCGGCAATCCAATGATCACGCTCAAGGTGCTCGAAGAAACAACTGTGTCTACCGGTGTGACAGGCGATGCCGCCCGCTTGTTCCACGATCAGGAGCACGGCGTCGCGGTCACAGTCCAGACGGATCTCCACTACATGCTGGGTGTGGCCCGATTGCTCGCCCTTGCGCCAAAGGGCTTGCCGTGAGCGCGACCAGTAGAAGGCCTGCTGCGTCTCGGCGGTCAGACGCAGCGCCTCGCGATTCGTCCATGCCAGCATAAGAACCTTGCCCGAGCCCGATTCCTGCGTCACCACGGGCGCCAGTCCGTCTTCACTCCAGGCGACTCTATCCAGCCAATCGGTCGACTGCGGCGTCATCTCGCTTTGCATGGTGCTCACAATAGCTTAAAGGCGGACCTCGATGCCAGCCTCGCGCATCCGTTCCTTCGCGGCGCGCACCGTGTACAGACCGAAATGAAAAATACTCGCGGCGAGCAGCGCATCGGCCTTGCCGATACGGATGCCGTCCACCAGGTGATCGAGGTTGCCCACGCCCCCCGAGGCGATGACGGGGATGCGCACCGCCTCGGCGATCTCTCGGGTCAGAGCGAGATCGAATCCATCGCGGGTGCCATCGCGGTCCATGCTGGTCAGCAAGAGTTCCCCGGCGCCGAGTTGTTCCATCTTGGCGGCCCATGCGCGGGCGTCGAACCCGGTGCCATTTCGTCCGCCGTGGGTGTAAACCTCCCAGCGTTGTGGCGCCTGGTTCGCGGCCGGTGCCGCCCGTGCGTCAATGGCCACCACGATGCACTGGGAACCGAAGCGGTCCGCCGCTCGGCGCACCAGTTCCGGATCGCGCACCGCCGCGGTATTGATGCTGACCTTGTCGGCGCCCGCGTTCAGGAGCCGGCGTATATCCTCGATGCTTCGGATCCCGCCGCCGACGGTCAGCGGAATAAATACCTGGCCTGCGACGGCCTCGACGACGTGCGCAATCGTGTCGCGCGCGTCGCGGCTCGCCGTGATGTCCAAAAACGCCAACTCATCAGCGCCTTGCTCATCATAGCGGCGTGCAATTTCCACCGGATCGCCGGCGTCGCGGATGTCGACGAATTTCACCCCCTTGACCACCCGGCCGGCGTCCACGTCAAGGCAGGGAATAACGCGTTTAGCGAGCCCCATCATCCGCAATCCGCGCGCCGTCGGCGAGCCGCTGGGCTTTCTTAAAATCAAGGCTGCCCTCGTAGATCGCCCGGCCTGTGATCGCCCCCTCGATGCCTTCGTGCGCGACTTCGCATAGGCCGCGTATGTCTTCCAGATTGCGGATCCCGCCCGAGGCGATGACGGGCACGGTGATCTCGCGCGCCAATGCCACGGTGGCCTGGACATTGACGCCGTTCATCATCCCATCGCGGCTGATGTCGGTGTACACGATGGCGGTAACGCCTTCCTGCTCGAAACGCTGGGCGAGATCGGCCGCGGTGTGATGAGAAAGCTTCGACCAACCCTCAAGCGCGAGCTTGCCGTCGCGGACATCCAGCCCGACCATGACATGCCCCGGGAATTCGATGCACACGTCCGAGACGAAATGCGGTGTCGTCACTGCCTTGGTGCCGATGATGACGTATCGCACCCCGGCGTCGAGATAGGACTGAATCGTGTCTTCGTCGCGGATCCCGCCTCCCACTTGGACCGGCACGTGCGGGAGACTTTGGCAAATGCCGCGGATCACGGCGGCGTTGACAGGTTTACCGACCATCGCCCCGTCCAGGTCGACGACGTGGAGCCGGCGCGCTCCCGCCGCGACCCAATGCCTGGCAATGGCCAGCGGGTCTTCCGAATACAAAGTGTCTTGATCCATACGGCCTTGCCGCAATCGCACGCACTTACCGTCCTTGAGGTCGATCGCGGGAATCAGCAGCATCGGGATGAGCAACCGAGGCGAGAGGTCCGTTTCGAGGCTAGTCGCGAGTCAAGCAGGCGAGAACAATCGTTTCCAATAATAGTAGCACAAGCAGTTCGATATGCATTAGTCCCGCGTTATCCAGCCCAACGCGGAATTCGCTGCGCGTATAATAGCCGGGGATCCTTTGCAAGCGCTGCTTTCGGGGCTTTTGAATGATAAGAGAAATCCACGCTCGGTCTACGCGGACCGGCCGTCATTTTTTACGGGCGATTGTCGTTCTCTGGGTCGTTGCCGGTCCCGGTTACGCGCAGGTAGAGGTGAAAGCCGTCACCGGCGCGGAGTTGCGGGCCATCAAGAGGTCCTACCAAGAGGGTGACTATGCGAGGGTGGTGCGGGATCTGACGCCGCTTGCCGAGCGCGGTGATATGGAGGCGCAGTACCAGTTGGCTCTCATGTACGCTAATGGGCGCGGGGTCTCTCGCGACCAGACGCAGGCGGCGAAGTGGTTCGAGAAAGCCACTGCCGTGCTCGATCCGGGCGCACAGTTTAACCTCGGCATCATGTATTTCGAGGGCCAGGGCGTACCCAGGGATTACGAGCAGGCCGCGCATTGGTTCAAACGGGCCGGTGAGCGAGGTGATTCCGAGGCCCTCTTTAATCTTGGCCTGATGTATGACGATGGCAAGGGGGTGCGCCGAGACGTGACGGAAGCGGTCCTATGGTATAAGCGGGCCGCGGAACTTGGCTTGAAGAAAGCCCAACTCATGTTGGCCGGGATGTACCGCGATGGGGCGGGCGTATCCAAGGACGAAACCCTCGCCTATTTATGGTATGCCATGGCCGCCGAACAGGACGATAAGGATGCCGCGGCTGAGCGCGATCGGCTCGCCAAGCGATTAACCGCCACCCAGTATAAAGAAGCCATCCGCAGGCTGCACGAGCTGCAGGTTCAGGGTCATGTGCGTGGCGGGTAAACGGCGGCTCAGAGCTTGTGAAGAAATCGTAGCGAGCAAGTCCGCCCGCGAGGCGCACGGCGCGCAGTAGATTTATTCACAAGCTCTCAGCGACAATCGTGAAGAAATGCAAGAATTCATTATCAACCACGAAGCCGCGATTCGCCTGGCGTTTTTCGCCGGCGTATTCGCGATCATGTGCCTGTGGGAATTCAAGGCGCCTAAGCGTGCGCTCGCGCTAGCGCGAGCGGGGCGGTGGAGCGGCAATCTCGCCGTCGCCGCCCTGAATACCGTTCTGTTGCGATTGGCTTTCCCGGGCGCGGCGGTCGGCATGGCGCTTTTCGCTCAGCGGCAAGGTTGGGGAGTACTCAATTACATCGAATGCCCGGAAGCGGTCGCGTTCGTAGTCTCCGTGATCGTGCTCGATTTCGCCATCTATCTCCAACACGTCATGTTTCATGCGTTGCCCCTATTGTGGCGGTTACATCGCGTCCATCACGCCGACCTCGACTTCGACGTGAGCACGGGGACGCGCTTTCATCCCCTCGAGATTCTATTGTCGATGCTGATCAAATATACAGTAATTGCCGCGCTCGGGCCGCCGGCTGCGGCGGTGCTCGCCTTCGAGGTCCTACTCAATGCCACCTCGATGTTTAATCACAGCAATGTGCGCATGCCGGAACGTATCGATCGTTGCTTACGTTGGCTGGTGGTGACGCCCTACATGCACCGGGTGCATCATTCGATCGAAGAGGACGAGACCAATTCCAACTTCGGTTTCAACCTCCCCTGGTGGGATCGCCTGTTCGGGACATACCGCCAAGCGCCGAGGAAAGGCCATACCGAGATGATCCTCGGGATCCAGACCTTTCGCGATCCGCTGAAGGTGGATCGGCTCGCGGGGATGCTGACCCTGCCGTTTGTCGGGAAGGCAGCGGCTAGGCGATAAAACGCGGACTCTTACGACCGTCCTGCGATAGCATCTGAATGGGATACGAGCCAACTCACTGTTATAGTTTAGCGATCAACCTCAAGGCCGCATGCCCCTATGACCACCGATCGAAGCCATGTCCCGCAATTAGAGCCTGGCATCCATGTTGATTTACAGGGACGCCGGACCTATGCGGATTATCTTTGCCTGGATCGGCTCCTGGATGCGCAACACCCTTTGAGCGATCCACCGCATCACGATGAATTGCTGTTTATCATCCAACACCAGACCTCGGAACTCTGGTTCAAGTTGACCTTGCATGAGCTTAAAGCGGCTTGCGCTCATATACGCCGGAATACGCTCGATCCCTGCTTCAAAATTCTCGCGCGGGTCAAGATGATCCAGCGGCAACTGTTCGAGCAATGGGGCGTATTGGAGACTTTGACGCCCAGCGAATATGCGAAATTCCGGCATGTCCTAGGGCCGGCCTCCGGGCTGCAATCGGCGCAATACCGGTCCATCGAATACATACTCGGCAATAAAAACGCCGCCATGCTGGAAATCTTCAAGCATGACGCAAGGGCCTACCAGGCGCTTAAATCCGTTCTCGAAAGTCCGAGTATTTATGATGAGTTTCTCATGCACTTACGGCGGCGCGGGCATGCTGTTCCCGATGCTTGCATCGCGCGCGACTGGTCACAACCCTATCAGCGCAATGCAGCGCTCATCCCGGTGTTCAAGGCGATCTACGATGCCCCGCATGAGCACTGGGACGCCTACAACATGTGCGAGAAACTGGTCGATGTCGAAGAGAACTTCCTGCTCTGGCGATTCCGCCATGTTAAAACCGTGGAGCGCATCATCGGTTACAAACGCGGCACCGGGGGGTCTTCAGGCGTAGCGTTTCTGAAACAGGCCCTAGATCTAACGTTTTTCCCCGAGCTTTTCGATGTCCGTACCGAGATCGGCGCTTCTTAGGATCAACGGCGGCGCTGCCAGGCCGCGGCGGCCCTAAGGCCGGTCATGGTGCTTGCTCCGTCAGCGCGGCGCCAACTGAAATTACGT
>JBOIDH010000116.1:0-6734 GCA_050740495.1 Gammaproteobacteria bacterium
ACCCACATCCGACCCGCCCGGATGTTCGTCGAGATGGAATTGATCCAGCGCCACAGGCAGCTCGGCCTGCCGCAGCAGCTCGCCGAGCCGGCGCACGGCCCGGGCATGCTCGGGGCTTTCCTGTCGGTAGCTCAAGAAGACTTGGTTCAACATGGCGGCCGGAGTTTCAAGAGAAGAGGCGCTGCCTTAAACCGTCTCTGTATTCTGAGTAGCGTGCAATGCGCACGTGTTAACGCCGGGCTCTACGAAGCGCCTTTCGTCCGTGCGCACAGCGCACGCTACGCAGGCGCGAAAACCCTTGCATCGACGGCGTTGGTTTTCATGGGCGCGTCAGGGACTGGTCTCGGTCCCTTGCACCGAGGGGCCGGTGGTCCTGAGGATACCGGTGATGGCCAGGCTCAGCGCGCGCTGGACATCACCGGTAGTCAGAAGCTGAAGATATTCCTCCTCGGTGAGCCCTGATTGTCGGGTGAGCGTAGCCATAGATATGGCCTCGAAGACTTTGAGTGCGCTCCATCCGCTCTCGGTGCTGGGACCTTCCTCCGCCGGCACGGGGAATTCCTGTGTAGCTTGTGCGAACAAACCGACTACGGCCGGTGGCGTGAAGAAGAGGGCGCGCGCCTCGCCGCTCATGCGGCGTTGCAGGATGGCGTCGGCCATGGCTTTGGCGGTGCCGCCGAGGGCGCTCGCGATGTAGAGCGGCTTCCCGGCTTGGACGGTGAGCAAAGCCTCCTCAATGACGCCCGGCAAGCGGCGATGAGGCCCTCCGCTGGCTCCGCCCAGGCAGATGCGGGCGTCTGTGTGGCGCACCATCTCCTGGCGCATGGCCGTCAGAGCCCGGATTCGGGCTAACTTGCCCGAATCGGTCGCGAGCGCCTTTTGCGGATCGGCGTCGAGTTGATCGAGGCGGATGTCGGGTGGCAGGACCTGGCGCACCTCCAGGATGCCGTCCCGAATCATCTTATCGGCGTTGCGGTCCCCCTGAGCCGCCGTATCCGGCCAAGCAATGAGGTTCAGGATCGAAACAGCTTGCTGGGCCGCCCCACCGGTGGTTTGTCCCAATCCGCTCCAGCGGCTGTCCCGTGCCTGGAAGGCCAGGTGTTCCATGATGCCCTCCGAACTCCACCGATGTCCGAGCACCAGGCGACCTCCTTCGAGAAGAATGGTGGAGGCAAGGCGAAATGTGAGGCCGTTGACGGCTACTTCGGGGTCGCCCGTCGCGGGCATGTCCGGAGCGGCCGAAATGGAAAGGCCGAATCGAAGGCCGAGGAGACGCCTGGGGTCTGTACCGTTCATAGCTTAGGAGAGGTGTCGGTGGGACCTGAAATGACCGCGGGGCGCGATCCCGCGAGCAGCAGAAAACTGTCCACGGACTCGAGACGCAGGTGGCTCCCCGCCGCGGCCAGCCACTCGCGCGCGGCGCTGAACTCTGTCGCGGCCTGGAAGGCCTGGGGCAACAGCCAGTACTCGGGAGCCCCGAGCCCCGCGGCACGCCGCTGAATGGCGCTGAGCGTGGGGAGCCGCGGCCAAACGCGCCAGGAGGCAGGCGGCAACTCAGGCGCTTGCTCGGCGACGAGTGTCTCTATCAGGAGCAACCCCAGGTGCTCGCGCAAGGCCATATGGAGCACCCGATGGGTGTTCCCGTCCGGGATCCGCACATTGGGCATGGCCGCGAAGGGCAGTGAGGATGGCGTGATCGCCGGGCGAAGTAAAGCATCTACCACGACTATCGGTACGCCGTGGGCTAGGGCAGTCTCGAACTCGCGGCGGCACCAGGCGCTCTGGTCATATCCCTCGGTGCGGATAGCGATGAAGACGCTGGAGGATGCCGCGCTTTCGATCTCGTCCGACCAATTGGTGCCGGATTGGATGTCGTTGGCATCGTACCAGGACTTCAATTCCGGCACATCCGAAATCAGGGAACGGAGCGAGCGGGCCATGAACAGGCCATCGGCCTTTGCATGGCTGATGAACAGCGTAAGCTTGTTCTTGCTCGGTTCCGTGCCTAACAACAGCCGCGCGCGATGCAATGCGAGCAAGGCCAGGGTGTGGGGGCGCAAGCGGCGCTCCCCCAACTCCGAGCTCTCCGGCGCCTGCCGCTCGCGAAGGCGACCGGGAAGACGATTCTGCGCCTCCTCGGACGAGGCAAAGCAGAGCGCGCTGCGTGTCCCCGCCTCCGCCTTCTTGGGCAGGGCCGAGGCCAGAATGTCGAGCGCCGGTTTCCATGCCGGATCGTCGGCCATCTTCTCGGTCACCAGGATGACGAACAGGGCGCGCTTGCCGATGACGGGCATCTGTTTTTCGAACTCCGCGGGATCGTTGTACGCGGTGAAGGTCACGAAGGTCCAGGGATCGGATTCGGTGGTGAACGGTGTAGCCTCTGCATCGGGACGAATAACCTCGAAAGCCCGCTGCAGCGCATTGACGCGCGATGCCGCCGTCGAGTCGGCGGCGTGATGCAGGGCAACGACGTGGAACAGCCGTCGGCTCATGGCTTTTTCAACGGTGCACGCGGCGCATCTACGCCCTCGTCCCAGGAAAAACGATAGAGCTGTGCGGCGGCGCCAAGGCTGGGTTCCGGGCAGTAGCGATGCCGCCGCCTCTCGGCTTCATCCAACCACCGATGGATCTCCGCCGGATCCTCCGACCACTTCTTGATGATGCCGTACTCGTTTTGGACCGAGTCGTGTGACCGCAGCGGTACGTTCTCGGGATCGTAGTAGGGCCGGGAAAAATCCTCGTGGGACGGCAGGATCACGCCGATCAGGGCCGCACCGGGAGCATCCTCGCGTGGTTCGGTGCTCTGCTCGATCTCGCGGTCCACCCGACGACTGAATCGCGTCTGCGGCCCGATGAGAACGACGGTATGGGTCGCCGTGCCGATGGATTCCAGCAACTGTGCCTCAAAATCCTCCCCGGGTTTCAACGAAGACCAATAGTTGCAGATTGTTATGCCGGAACCCGCCAGAAGCGAAGAAAACTCCTCCGCCCAAGACTGATCCGCGTGCACGTAGCTGAGGAAAAGGCAAGGTTCTTTCATACGAGCGATAGGTTCGACGGCACCCTACTTAGGGGCACCCGGAAAGAGGGTGCATCCGCGGCAGGGCCCTGTCAAGCAAACTTGACACTGCCGAGGGCCAGGGCCGGTAGGATGGGCATAGGCAGCAGCCCCATCGCCACGTCATTCGAAACGATCGCGTTACATCGACACCAAGTGGCGTTTCCGCGAGAAAAAGGTTTACCGCCACGCGTTCTCAAAGACCGACGCGATCGGAAGGCTCAATCCGACCGAGCGGAATTCGATGCGATCGCCCTCGGCGTAGCTTTCGATCTCCCAGCCCTGGGATGTCCGGCGGTAGACTTGCGCTTCGGCTTTGTCCTGTCGCACGAGCGCATATTCCTCAAGGCTTTCGAGGGTTTGGTAGGCCACGCGTTTTTCGAGCGTATCGCGGGCCTCCGTACTGGGAGAGAGGACCTCGATGATCAAGCGCGGGTGAATTTTGAAGTATAGGTGATCGTCGGCCGGGTCGCAGGTAACGAACACATCGGGATAATAGAAGTTGTCGGCCACCCTGATTTTCAGATCAGAGGCGAACACCCGGCACGGGCCGCCGCGCAAGTGCTGATGCAAGGCGACGAAAATGTTACCGGTGATGAGGCCATGCGGCTCGCTGACACCCACCATGGCATATAGTTGACCGGCGACATATTCATGCTTGATATCGCTCCATTTCTCGCCTTCGAGGTATTCCTCGACGGAAATCGTGACGTTCTTGCGTAGGGTTGACATAGATTTAGCGCTCGGAATTAACCTCGTATTGTCCTCGCAAGTCAATGCAGGGCCAAGCGCAAGGTGTTTGGCAAAACCCCTTGCGGGCCGAACCTTGATCACAATTCGCTGCGCTACGCTAGAATAAAGCCGCAAAATAGCCCCGGCTTTTATGCGGGACGAAATTCCCTCTCCCTCCGGGAGAGGGTTGGGGTGAGGGGATCAAAATTATCGCGTTGCCTCCTGACCCCACCCGTTCCCTCAAAGAGGCGGGGTGTGTTTAATTGCCCGGTTAAGGAAACTCTGATTAAGTCCCCTCTCCCCCCGGGGAGAGGGTTAGGGTGAGGGTGTAACTCATTGATTTTAATCCCCTCACCCCCGCCCTCCCCGGAGGGAGAGGGAGAAACGCGGACTTGGTCAGACCTTCCTTAATACGTCGCATAAAAATCAGGCCGCGCTCCAATCTGCCCGCGGCCATAAATCATCGGAGGACTGGCATGGCTTCTGACATCGAAATCGCCCAAGCGGCAAAACTCAAGCGCATCATCGATATCGCCCGCGACCGCCTCGGGATCGCGGATGAGCACCTTGAACCCTATGGCCACTACAAGGCCAAGGTATCATTGGACTATGTCGATAGTCTCGCGGGGCGTCCGGACGGGAAGCTCATCCTGGTCACGGCCATGACCCCGACCCCGGCCGGGGAAGGTAAAACCACGACTACCGTCGGACTCGGGGATGCGCTGAATCGCCTCGGGAAGAAAGCCTGCATCTGTCTGCGCGAGCCTTCGCTCGGACCGGTCTTCGGGATGAAAGGCGGGGCGGCGGGCGGCGGCTATGCCCAGGTGGTGCCGATGGAGGACATTAATCTGCACTTTACCGGTGATTTCAATGCCATCGGTCTCGCTAACAACCTCCTGGCCGCGCTGCTGGACAACCACATCCATCACGGCAATGCGCTCGGGGTGGATGTGCGCCGGATCGCCTGGCGGCGGGTGGTGGACATGAACGATCGGGCCTTGCGCGACATCACCGTCGCGCTCGGCGGTCCCGCTAACGGCTTCCCGCGGCAGGACGGTTTCGACATCGTCGTGGCCTCGGAGGTCATGGCAATCTTTTGCCTGGCGAATTCCGTCGAGGATCTCAAACAACGACTGGGTAATATCGTGGTCGGTTACACCCGTGAACAGCAACCGGTGCGGGCACGCGAGCTCAAGGCCCACGGCGCCATGACGGTGCTGCTGAAGGACGCACTGAAACCGAATCTAGCCCAGACCCTCGAGAACAATCCGGCCTTCATCCATGGCGGGCCCTTTGCCAACATCGCCCATGGCTGCAATTCGGTCATCGCCACCCAGGCGGCGCTCAAGCTCTCCGATTATGTGGTGACCGAGGCCGGGTTCGGCGCCGATCTCGGCGCCGAGAAATTCATCGACATCAAGTGCCGGAAATCCGGTTTGCGGCCCGACGCCGTGGTCATCGTCGCCACCATCCGCGCGCTCAAGTACCACGGAGGCGTAGACTTAAAATCCCTCAACGTCGAGAACCTCGGTGCGCTAGAGAAGGGACTCACGAATCTCGAGCGGCATGTCTCCAACATAGGCACGCAATTCGGTTTGCCCTGTATCGTGGCGCTCAATCACTTCACGCAGGACACCCAAGCCGAGGTGGAATTGACCAAGACCAAAATGGCGGGGCACGGCGCGCCGGTCGTGCTGGCGCGGCATTGGGCCGAGGGCGGCAAGGGCGCCGAGGAGCTGGCGCACACGGTGGTGGACATGATCGCCAAGGGCCAAAGCAATTTCCGCTTCTTGTACGAGGATTCGGCCCTTTTGTGGGACAAGATGCATGCGATCGCTACCAAGACCTATGGCGCGCAGGGAATTGCGGCGGACGCCAAGGTGAAGGCCCAGATCCAGAAGCTGCAAGACGACGGCTACGGGCACTATCCGGTGTGCGTGGCCAAGACCCAGTACTCATTCTCGACCGACATTTCGGCGCGGGGCGCCCCTGCCGGTCACGTGATCAACATCCGTGAGGTCAGGCTCTCGGCCGGCGCCGAATTCATCGTCATGATCTGCGGCGACATCATGACCATGCCTGGTCTGCCGAAAGTCCCGGCCGCTGAGAAGATCGATATCGACGATCAAGGGAAGGTCGTCGGTTTGTTCTGAGAGTTGTTTAGTGATCAGCTCGCGTGAACCTTTCGGTGATGCTCCTCAAGCGCGGGCGCGAGGAAGACCCACACCGATCGATGCTATAATCGTCATACGCTAACCTATCGATAGGTACTAACCTATCGATTAGGTACTTTGTGGAAACTTTGACAATTTCTCCTAAATATCAGGTGGTTATACCTAAAAGTATTCGTGGCATGCTTAAGCTCAGTCCGGGGCAAAAACTACAGGCCATTCTTTTCGAGGACCGAATCGAGCTGATCCCACTGCGTACGGCGAGAACGGTGAGGGGGTTTCTAAAAGGTATCGACACGGATGTTCCTCGTGAGGGGGATCGCATCTGAACGTCGTCGATTCATCCGGCTGGCTCGAATACTTTGCCGACGGCCCCAGTGCCGAGTTCTTCGCTCCCCCCATCGAGGCAACCGGCGATCTGCTCGTCCCGACCTTGAGCCTTTACGAGGTGTTCGAACGCGTTCTGAACAGCGCGGCGAGGGAGCGGCGCTTCAAGCCGTGGCCCTCATGCAACAAGGGCAGGTCGTCGAGCTTACGGCGTCGCTTGCCCTGGTCGCGGCTAAGTTGAGCATCGAATACCGGCTTCCAATGGCCGACAGCATCCTACTGGCAACCGCACAAACCTATGGCGCTACCCTGTGGAGCCAGGACGCGGATTTCGAGCTCATTGCGGGGGTGAAATATGTTGCCAAGACGAAATCCTAGACGCTTGGATGGAATGCTGCTGATTCCACCGTGATCGGGCGCGTCGAGCTAGAGACCGAGGGAGAGAT
>JBOIDH010000117.1:0-6705 GCA_050740495.1 Gammaproteobacteria bacterium
CGAAGATATGGATCGTGCGTCGAGACCGAATTAGTTTTTCCGCAAGTAGCGGCGACATGGGCGGCCGGTTTGGTTTCTATGATAATGTCGCGTTGCACTTCGACGGGCACGGGTTGGGGTGCTTGCAGGTCGCGTAGTAGCGCGGCGAACCTGTCACGCACTGGTTCCAACCTCAGGCACCACAGAAAAACGGCGCCGTATTTCCGTATCGCGGTAACCGTCCCAACAACGACAATCACCATACCAGGCACAAACGCCATAAACAACAAGCCTAGAAGTTCGCGGTCCATAGGAATACCTCCTGTTCAACCGCCGACTGCGGCGGCGGCTTCCTCACGAGTGATAAAATTTCCATCCTTAACGAATCCGGCCTCAATCGAGCCTTTGATAATCGCGACTTGCCCTGACGGAAGCCGCTCGACCACAAGCTTAGCGGGCAACCCATCGAGGATATGCATCGGAGCGGGGCGTCCATCAGTGAAGCGGGCAATGTAGACCGTGCCGGTCTCGCGATCGAGAAACGCGGGATGGAATCCGTGACTGCGATTGCCCGCGCTCACACCGCCGGTGCGCAGGAATCGGCGATTCTGTTCAACCAAGGCCGCCTTTGAAAAGCACTGAGCAGTTCGAGCAGCGGCGCATCGATGTGCTGCGACAGCGAATATATTCATAACAACCTCCCAAACACTGGGCATCTACCTGGGAGCATATAAAGTGCCAAACTACCGTGCTGCCTTCGCTGGCACTTGCAATCGTGTGATCACAGGGATGCAATGAAACACTGAGAGTCTTGACCGCTTTTCCCTTTAACGGATGACCATTCCGGATCAGATGAGGGCCATGGTGCTCGAAAGAGCCCGCCAGCCGTTGCGCTCCATGCAGATGCCGGTACCCGAACCCGGCCCGGCGCAGGTCTTGATCCGGGTGCGCGCCTGCGGGGTGTGCCGCACGGACCTGCACGTCTTGGACGGCGATCTCAGCGAGCCGAAACTGCCTGTGATCCTGGGCCACGAGATCGTCGGTATCATCGTCGGGACGGGTGCCGAGGTACGGCGCTTTGCCGCAGGCGAGAGAGTAGGGGTGCCCTGGCTCGCATCGACGGATGGCAGTTGCCGGTATTGCCGAAGAGGGCAGGAGAACCTCTGCGATAAGGCGCTTTTCACCGGCTATACCGTCGATGGAGGCTACGCGGAGTACGCGCTAGCGCATGAAAACTACTGCTTTCGCTTGCCGGAGGGCTACGCTGACGCGGAGCTTGCACCGCTTCTTTGTGCCGGGCTCATCGGTTATCGCGCTTATCGCATGGCGGGAGAGAACGCGGAGCGCATCGGGATCTATGGCTTCGGCGCCGCGGCCCATATCATCGCCCAGGTCGCCATCCATCAAGGCAAGCGGATCTATGCCTTCACGCGCCCAGGTGATGTCGAGGGGCAGGCGTTCGCCCGGCGCTTAGGCGCGGTATGGGCCGGCGAGTCCGGGGAGCGCCCGCCCGAGGCGCTCGATGCGGCGCTCATCTTCGCACCCGCGGGCACGCTTATCGTCGATGCTTTGCGGGCGATATGCAAAGGCGGGGTGATCGTCTGCGGCGGCATCCATATGAGCGATATCCCCGCGTTCCCTTACCGCTTGCTCTGGGAGGAGCGGGTCATTCGCTCGGTCGCCAACCTGACCCGTCAAGACGCCGAGGAGCTTCTTTCGATCGCCCCGCAGGTCCCGATCAAGACCCACGTGCAGGCCTTCGCGCTGGAAGCAGCCAACGAGGCGCTCCGGCGGCTGCGCGAGGGCGCCATCGAAGGGGCGGCGGTGTTGGTGATGGCCCAGACGGACGATTAGGGGTGGCGCAGCGGAGCATACTTCAGCAACGCCGCAACGATCTCGCAGATGAACCACCACTCGGTTCCCGACTACCGCAGTAAAAGTAGCCCGGAAGTAGCGAAGCGCATTCCGGGAACGCATTGAACCGTCGCAAATATCATCCCGGATTCCACTCCATTTCATCCGGGGCTACGCTGGCTTTTCAAAAGACGGGCTCCTTAAATCCTTCGATGACTTCCAGTGGTGGGTCAGCGGATGACGGCT
The DNA here is from genome assembly GCA_050740495.1 of Gammaproteobacteria bacterium. Taxonomy (GTDB): domain Bacteria; phylum Pseudomonadota; class Gammaproteobacteria; order JACCXJ01; family JACCXJ01; genus USCg-Taylor. The sequence continues at coordinate 2,080 of JBOIDH010000117.1, forward strand.
ATGGAGACACCGAGCTTGAGCCTCTTCCAATTGCGATCCGCGGTCAGCGCTGGAATGCTCCGGAACAGTGCAAGGGCCAGGCAGGCCCGGTCGCCGAGCGACAATCCGAGGCGCGAGGTCTTGGGGATCAGCTTGGCGGCGATCGCGGCCTGCTCCGGGGTAAAGGGGACGAGCTCGATTTCACTCGCCGAGAGCCGCGCGAGCACGTCGTCCGCATCGTGGCCATCGCGCACGAAGCGGCCGATCACTTCCGCGAGATTGACGGCGGACAAACAACTTGCCGAGAGATGCGTCGCGACCTGTTCAGCGCCTTGCTCCCTGAACAGCAACGCGAGCAGCGCCGAGGCGTCGAGCGCGATCATTCGCGTTCCGCTTCGCGGCGACGTTCGGCGATAAATTCCTCTACGACCCCCGTGGGTTTGCGCCCGCCGTAGAGTCGTTCAACCCAGTCGCTCAGATCTGAAGCCGGCCTGCGCTCGATCTCGCCTAGGCAGATCTCGGCGAGAATGGCCCGCGCCTCGGCCTCCATGCTGCGGTGCGCCCTGGCAGCCCGAAGCCGAAGCCGGGCGTGGACCTCCGCGGGTAGGTTACGGATGTTTAGGATCGGCATAATTCCGGTTAAATCGGGGACGTGTAGGCACTGTAGGCAGCGTATGCATAACTGCTCGCGGTGTCAAATCCCCGCGGCCCGTTGCTGAAAGTTAACTAGCCTCGTGCCACTGGACGAATGGACCATTAGTTAAGCTAGTTTGGGACCGGTACGAACGAAAAAGGCGTCTAAGAAAAGGTGGCAATTTTTTCTTAAGAATCTAAGAGCGGAACTCTGGGAGTACCAATCGCTTTTGGACACGTTTCCTTTGGCACAGCCAATTCAATACCGCCGTGAGATTGAGACAGAGCTTAAAAACCCGGGCGTAGATTCTGTTCTGAGTCTTTTGCGTACGCTCCGCGCCGATGAGACGAAAGATGAGACAAAAGTGGATTCAGGCCAACAGAGGATCAGCGACTATAAAGCGTGCCTTGCTGTAGACGCGGCAGAAAAAGTTCCAATATACGATAAGATATTGGATAAGATATTCCGCAAGAAGCAAAAAGAAAAGAAGCAAAAGCGTATAGCTTGTATAAATGAAACACGCGCTGTCATTGGCGGAAAAATTCCGTCGTGCGACGGATTATAATGAGTAGGAGGGCGAATGGGCGCGGCAACCTGACGTGGTGCACGAAGTCAGTCAAATGGCAAGATACGGCAACGCACGATGGTTGTGAAAAACCAGGAGCCCCTTCTTTTGCGGTTGCGGCGTCCGCTCTAGGTTCGAGCGCTATCCCACACCTTTGTCGGTGCTCCTCCCACAGCTTGGACGGATCGACCGCCAGGTCGAACAGCGTCAAGTCCGGCGGCAGGGTTTCATCGCGGATGGCCGCCACGATGTCAAGTGCCAGGGTGGCCCGTCACCATCCGGCTCACGTGGCTGCTGTCCACCCCCTCCTTCCCGGCAATCTCCCGCAGCGACTTTACCTCGCCCGACTCCAGCATGGCGAGCCACCGAAATTTCCGATGGTCACATCGTGCTACGAATCCGTCGCCGAATACCGCAGGCGCTGAGCGATCTGTTCGCGCGCCTCGCCGAGGAGCGACTCGCGATCAAGGCTTTCGAGGATTTCCTGCACCACGCGTTTGGGGCCGTTCGGTCCCCACGAACGGCCGAGCGCGAAATAGCTCTGCGCGGCGCGCCCGACGACATACGCCGAGTAATAAGCCACCGCGCCTTGGGCCGTCCCGGTCACCAACGTCGACAAGCCCGCCGTGCCGCCCTTCATGGCCGAAGCGACGAAGTGCACGGCCCAGACGGTGCCCATCACGAGGGCCATTTGCGCGGCGATGGTCCGCAGCAATCCGCCCGCCTCGGCGGTGGTGACCGGGAGTCCATAGATGCGTGCAAGATGGAACACCAGGCCGACATCGGCGAGCCCGGCCGCCACCAGGTCCGAAATCGGCACCGGGTTGAGTCCCACGACCATGCCTTTGGCGACACAATATTTTCTAATGAGCCGGTCGGCCAACTCTTTCTTGATCGCCACGATCCGCTGGCCGATGGCATCGGACACCGATCCGGCGAAGAGCGTCGCATTAAGCGCCATCAGCGTCTTTCCCTCGGCTTCCAGAATCGACCAGAGCGCGCTGCGTAAGCTTTCCACATCGGCAGCCGCGGGACGGCGCGTTTCGATTTCGGCGCCATGGGCATCGGCCTCGAGGTAGATGCGTTCGGCCGGTTCCGCCGCGGTGCATACGATATGGTCGGGCGGGATGAGACCCGCGCCGCGGAGCTTGAGCTGATCCAAGAGCAGCAGCCGATCCGAATCGCTGTAGCGATCGATCTTATTGAAGACCAAGAGCACCGGCCGATGCGCCGCGATGAGGACCCGCAAGGCTTGCATTTCCGTTCCCGATAGATCGCCGTCGACCACGAACAGGATGAGATCGGCGCGTGCCGTCACGGCGCGCGCTTGGCGTTCGCGTTCCTCGCCGTCGATGTCGTTGATGCCGGGCGTGTCGATGAGAAACACCCCCCCGTCCTCCCATTCTTGCCAGACGGCGGATTGCGGTTCCCGTGTTTCCCCATGCAGCGGGCTGGTGCTGAACCGGCTCTCATGCAGCAGGGCGTTGAGCAGCGCGGACTTCCCCACGCCGACCCGCCCGAAAACCGCGATGTGGATGTGTCCGTGTTCGAGCTTGTCGAGCATCGCCTGCACCCCGGCAAGCTCGGCGGCGAGTCCGCGCCGGACCGGCGCCGGCAGGTTGCGGTCCGCAAGCAAGGACTGCAGGCTCTCGCGGGCGAGATCGACGTGGCCGTCAGGCCCGGCGGCGGCCCCTTCAGGACTTGCGTTCTTGCGCCAGGGCAGCAAGGCGGCGAGCACGCGCTTCCAGATCATCGGTTATTTTCTCCTCAAAAGCCCGCAGAGCGGGTGATACGATGAGCGCCCCATGTTCGGTCAGGGTAGCGGCGATGGCGCGGCCCAGGCTCTCGAAGATAATCCCGTAACCGACCGCGTGCAAAAGCCCCCCGGCCAAGGTCCCCACGCCGGGAAAGGCCTTGCAAACGTTTCCGGCGACGGTCAGCACCAGCGGCAAGGTCTTACGCACCTGGTCGGAAGCGAGCTTGAGGAAGCGCGACACATCCACCTCGCGGGGACTCACGTCATAGGCCTGGCAGAGTGCGCGCACCAGTCCCATGCCGAGATAGCCTTGGACCAGCAAATCCGTGCCGGGGCTAATCGCGACTACCGCTCCGAGCACGGCCTTGCGCGTGTAGTCGTCGATGATCTCTTGTGCGTGGGCCTCGCGGCGTACCACGACCGCCCGATCGAGCTTGTGCGCCGCCAAGCGCCACACGGCCGAGTCACGCGATGCGTCGATCGCGCTCAAGCCGCGCCGAAGAATGCGGTCGAGAGACTGAACGAGAGCGTCGATCTCGATGGGAACCGCGGCGGACGCAAGCTCCTCGCGGCCATCGGCGCGTACCTTGACGACTGGACGCATACCCCCTGCCGAGATAGCGACGATGTCGATATCGCCCAGAGACGCCACGCGCGTAGCCAACCTCATGCGCAAGGCTTCACGCTGATCCCGGATATAGTGATCGATTTTGTTCAAGGCCAGGATAACGGGTTTCTGAAAATGGGCGAGGTGTTGCAGCTCCAGATACTGATCGCGCGTGAGATCACCGTCGGTAAGGTAGATGACAGCGTGGGCCCGCAGGGCTTCCTCGCGCCACGCGCTATCGTCACCGCCCTCGGTCACGTTCAGGCCCGGTAGATCGGTGAGCAGGATCGGTGTCCCGTCAGGCCGGCTCCATGCATAGCGCGTTAGCGTTTGAGTCGTCCCCCGGCGCGCATCGATCACGGCCTCACAGCCGGGGAGCAAGGCTCGGATGAGCGAGGATTTGCCGCTGCTGCTCTCGCCGTAGAGGGCGATAAAGATCTGCTCCCCCGTGCGCCGCTCGGCAAGCACGGCCAGCTCGGCGCGCGCCTCGCCCGTATCGGCGCCGCGCCGCTCGGCCTCGGCGATCCGCGCTTCCAGCGCGCCGTCACTAAGGGGTAGAGGTAACGGGCTAGCCGGGGAGGGTTTTCGCGGCCGCAGCAAGCGCCACACCAGCCAGGTGAATCCCCCCGTGAGCGCGACGATCACTGCGGCGTAGGACAGCTGAACCAAGAGCGGTAACGATTGCAGTCCTTCCCAGACCTCGAAGGCCAGGTCCGTCGCGTACAAGAGGATCCACAAGGCGGAGGCGAGCGCCAGGCTCGCCAGCGCGGCAAAAAACAATCGAACCGGAAAGGGAAGGTTCATCGGCTTCTCGCGAACAGTGTAGTGGTTACGCCATGCCCCTGCCAGTCCTATTGCGCGTGGCTCGCGCCGCGAGCGTAGTGTCTCAGTTCCCCCTGTGTCAACATAACGTGAGACACCTTTCTTTGTGAATTTACTGTAGAAAGGTGGAGAACATGAATCAGGAGTTACAACTGTTGTTCAACCTCGATGTCCGAGTAGCCGCTCGGAGATTCTTGGTTCCATGCCTATCCGGTTGACGCCACTTCGGTCAGCTTCGGATGGTGCCACTCGCCACGGTACAA
>JBOIDH010000118.1:0-6698 GCA_050740495.1 Gammaproteobacteria bacterium
ACCCCACACGCTCAAGCGTGCTACCGATGAGGACACGGCCGTCGGCGCGGGGCACGGCGTAGATTTCCTCGCGCAGCAGGATATGGTGGAAAAGCGGCGTTTGGGTTTCGAAGAGAAGCATTTGACCGCGTACCGGCGCCAGCGCCGGGGGGAAGGGCAGTCCGGCGAATAGTTGGCCGCTCCATGCGCCGCCGGCGATAATGACCGTTTCGCTCGAAAAGCGACCGGCACTACTAGTCGCACCAACGACCCGATGGTGGGACACGGTAACTGAAGACACCTGCGCGTTCTCGTAGATACCAACCCCGGCTTGACGCGTCACGGCCGCGAGGGCGCGCAGCAAGCGCGGGTTACGGATCTGGGCCACGCTAGGCCACAGCAGGGCCTGGCCGGATGCGTGCACCCGAGGTTCCAGAGCCTGTAGTTCCGCAGGCCCGAGGGTCTCGCAGCGATCACGGCTATGTCTAGCCCAGGAGGAGGTTTTGCCGTTGAGCGCCGCGTCGAGCAGCAAGAGACCCGATTGCACCCATTCGCAATCGATACCGGTGAGATCGCGTAGCTCGCGCGCAAACTCCGGATAACGGAGCTGGCTCCAGCGTAGGAGGGGATCGAGCGCGCTCGGGATGTTCCAAGGCGGCAGCGGCCCGAGTATGCCTGCCCCCGCCCAGGATGCCTCCTGTCCCAGGCGATGGCGTTCGAGAAGGACGACCTTACACCCCGCCTTGGCCAGTTCCCACGCGGTGAGCATTCCGATCACGCCCCCGCCCACTACGATGCAATCAGCAAGCATTCGAGGACCGTAATGTATCGGCGTTCGGGAGGTTTAATCTCCCAACCGATAGGCTTATCGCAAAAACGTGATGACTCGCGCCGGCGGGGCGCCGTGATGGTCAGAATTACGTCAGCGCTACGTCCGCATTGGAGCTCTTGGCGAGCTCTCTCGGGAGACTGAACACGACTTTCTCGCGTATGCCGGGCGCTTCCAAAACCGTCCTGCCACCCCATTCCTTTAGCTTTTGCACCACCTGCTCGACCAGCACCTCGGGTGCCGAGGCTCCCGCCGTTACCCCTACGGTCTGTTTGTTGTTTACCCATGCATGTTCGATTTCGGCCGCGCTATCGATCAAGTACGCGGGGATCCCTTGCTTTTCCGCGATCTCTTTGAGGCGCGTGGAGTTCGAGCTGGTTTGCGATCCGACCACGAGGATCACGTCACATTCCTTGACCATTCGCTTCACCGCGTCCTGGCGGTTTTGCGTGGCGTAACAGATGTCTTCTTTCTTCGGTCCGATGATTTTCGGGAAACGCTCTCTTAGCGCGTCGATAACTTCCGCCGTATCGTCCATCGACAGCGTGGTTTGCGTCACGAAAGCGATGCAGTCCGGGGTTCTCACTTGCAGGTCCCAGACATCTTGAACGGATTCCACCAGGTACATGCCGCCTGCTCCATCGCCACGCCGGTACTGCCCAAGGGTGCCTTCGACCTCCGGGTGGCCGGCATGGCCGATTAGAATGCACTCCCTGCCCTCGTCTTGGTAGTGGCCCACCTCCATGTGCACCTTGGTCACCAGCGGACAAATCGCGTCGAACACACGCAGGCGGCGGCCCGCGGCTTCATCCCGCACCGCCTTGGCGACGCCATGGGCGCTGAAAATGACCACGGAATCATCCGGCACATCCTGAAGCTCGTCCACGAATATCGCGCCTTTCTCGCGCAGTCCGTCCACGACGTATTTGTTATGCACCACCTCGTGGCGTACATAAACCGGCGCGCCGTACAGTTCCAAGGCCCGCTCCACAATACCGATGGCGCGATCGACTCCGGCGCAAAAACCGCGCGGGTTCGCTAGCACAATTTTCATCACAGCACTCTCCTGCCGCTCATTAATGCAGCCACACTACGATTTCTAAACGCTTATGTCGATACATCGCGTTTCAAACCGTCATATAAGATCATCGCCGCCCCCACCGTGATGGCGGCATCCGCGATATTGAAAGCAGGCCAGTGCCAGGCTGCGTAAAAGACATCGATAAAATCCACGACGTAACCGGAAACAACTCGATCCCAAAGGTTCCCTGCCGCGCCCCCGAGGATAAGCGCTAGAGCGCACGCGATCCACGGCCGCTCGGCCGGCGTTTTGAGTAACCATACCACGATGCCTACGCTGACGGCCGTCGCCAGAAAAATAAACAGCCACCGTTGCCAGCCACCCGCTTGCCCGAGGAGGCTGAAGGCGGCGCCGGTATTGTGCACCAGCGTTAGATTGAGTGACGGAAACAGCGCCTGCGGTTCGTGCAAGGTCAAGTACTGACTCGCGAGGACTTTGGTCACCCGATCCAGTAGGATAATTCCGGTCGCGAGCCACAGCCACCTGCCGGCGCTGCCTGGGGCGCCCGCCAGGTCCGTCTCTACCCCGCTGTTCTTGTTTACCATCATCCAACTCGCCTACGCATAACGCCGGATTTCGCCCGGACCATTTACGTTGTTCACACAGCGGCCACATAAGGCCGGGAAGGCACCGTCGGCGCCGACATCGTGCCGATGGTGCCAACAACGGCCGCACTTCGGTTGCGCCGAGGGTAGCACGGCGAGCTTAAGCTCCGGGATCACCGTATCCTTTGTTTGTGGCCCGGCCTGAGCAAGCGCATCGACCTGCGCGGCGCTCGTGATCATGACAAACCGCAGCTCATCCTCGAAGGCGGTTAAGGAATCGTAGAGCTCACCATTGCAATAAAGGTGCACCTCCGCGTCGAGCGATGATCCGATCCGGCCCGCGATCCGCAAACCCTCGAGCTCCTTCGCGACGACCTCGCGCACCGTGATCACCCGCCCCCAAAGATGGGGATCAAAACGGTCGTCCGGGGCGCGTGGCGCTTGATACCATTGTTCTAGGAATACCGACTCGCCCCGGTGGCCTGGAATGTAGGGCCAGATCTCATCCGCGGTGAAGCTCAAGATCGGGGCCAGCCAGCGCGTGAACGCTTCGACAATATGGTACATGGCGGTCTGCGCCGAGCGCCGTCCCAGGCTCTCGCGCCGCATCGTGTACTGACGGTCCTTGATAATATCGAGATAGAAGCTCCCCAATTCCAGCGCGCAAAACTTGTGCACCTTTTGGTAGATGAGGTGGAATTGAAACTGCTCGTAGGCGTCAATCACGTCTTGCTGCAAGCGCGCGGCGTGGGCCAGTACCCAGCGGTCGAGCATGAGCATCCCCTCGGGCGCCACGGGGTGGGTGGCAGGGTCGAAGCCCTCCAGGTTCGCTAGTAGAAAACGGGCCGTATTGCGAATACGCCGGTAGGCATCGGCGATGCGTTTCAGGATCTCGTCCGACACCGCCATCTCGGCCTTGTAGTCGGTCGCCGCGACCCAAAGCCGCAAGACATCGGCGCCGAGCGTATTCACGACCTCCTGAGGAACGACGACGTTCCCCCGCGACTTGGACATTTTCATGCCCTCGGCATCAACGGTGAATCCATGCGTCAAGACTGCCTTATACGGCGCGACACCGTGCATCGCGACGGAGGTGAGCAGGGAGGACTGGAACCAGCCGCGATGTTGATCGGAGCCCTCGAGATACAGGTCGGCCGGATAGCGCAGACGCTCATCGTTTTGCAACGCGCAGGTATGGGTGACCCCCGAATCGAACCACACGTCGAGCGTATCGGTCACCTTGTCATAATAGGCCACGTCCTCGCCGAGCAGATCGGTGGTATCGAGATCGTGCCACGCATCAATGCCGTCCTGCTCGATGCGCCGGGCGACTTCCTCGATCAATTGACCGGTGTCGGGATGTACCTCACCGGTGGTTCTGTGAACGAACAAGGCCATCGGCACGCCCCAGGTGCGTTGACGGGAAATACACCAGTCCGGACGCTTTTCGACCATGCCGTGGATGCGCAGCCGGCCCCACTCCGGGATCCAACTCACCCTCGCGATCTCGGCCAAGGCCTGGGATCGCAGCCCCTGCGCGTCCAAGCTGATGAACCATTGCGGTGTCGCCCGGAAAATGATTGGCGTGCGATGCCGCCAGCAGTGCGGATAGCTATGCCTGCAAACCTCATGGTGCACGAGCGCGCCACGCGCTTTCAGCACCTGAATGATATGTTCATTGGCGGCCCACACATGCTCGCCCGCGAAGAGCTCCGTGCCCGGAAGAAAGCGGCCGTCACCGCCGACGGGGTTGTCCACCGCCAAGCCATAGCGCTTACCCACAACATAGTCGTCTTGGCCATGGCCCGGTGCGGTGTGTACAGCGCCGGTGCCGGCCTCGGTGGTGACATGGGTCGCGAGAATGACAGGCACTTCGCGGCGGTAAAACGGGTGTTGCAAGACCAAACCCTCGAGTGCCTGGCCACCGCTGTAGGCAATGACTCGATACTCTTCGATGCCATAGCGATACAGGGTGTCCTTCATCAAGGCGTCGGCCAGCACCAGGCGCTCGACACCGCGCGACCCCTGGCATTGTACCACCGCGTAGTCGAGCTCCGGATTGACGGCCACCCCGTGGTTGGCCGGTAGTGTCCACGGCGTGGTAGTCCAAATGACCACCGATAGCGGGCCGCTCCCCTCGTGCTCGGGGAGGTGATGGCAGCGTTCCAAAAGGCTGGCCTCGTCCAACACCGCAAAACGCACATCGATGGCGGGCGAGTCGCGGTCTTGATACTCGACCTCTGCCTCAGCCGAGGCCGATCCGCAATCCGTACACCAGTGCACGGGTTTGACGCCGCGCTGCAGATGGCCTCCCTGAATAATGCGGCCGAGGGCGCGGATGATATCGGCCTCGTAACGGTAATCCATCGTCAGATAAGGCTGGTCCCAGTCGCCGAAAACGCCCAAGCGGATGAAATCCGCCCGCTGCTTATCGACGTGCGCGCGAGCGTAGGCGCGGCAAGCCTCACGAAAGGCCTTGGGCGAAATCTGCTCACCCGCTTTACCTGACTGCTGTTCCACCATCAATTCGATGGGCAGACCGTGGCAATCCCACCCGGGAACATACGCCGCGTTGAAACCGCTTAGCGTTCTGGCCTTGACGATGATGTCCTTGAGCACTTTGTTGACCGCATGCCCGATATGGATATCTCCGTTCGCATACGGCGGCCCGTCATGGAGAACATAGTCCTGGGCGCCTTTGCGGCGTGCGCGAATGCGTGCGTACAGGCCGAGATCCTGCCAGCGTTTTAGCATCGCCGGCTCGCGCTCGGCAAGATTCGCCCGCATGGGAAACTCCGTGCGCGGCAGGTTCAGCGTCTTCTTATAGTCGCTCATACGAGGAGATCGTCGCGGGCGCGCACTTGTTTTAATACTCTTCTGGCTTGCTCGGCGTCGAGCGCTATTTGGTGTGTCAGGGCTTCCACCGACTCGAAGCACCGATCATCCCTCAGCTTAGCGACAAACTCCACGGCCACGTCCTTTCCATAGCAGTCTTGAGAAAAATCAAAAATATGTACCTCCAATAGATCGCGGGTTCCACCGAAGGCGGGCTTGGAACCGAGATACGCCACCCCTGGCAAGGGCGTCCGCCCGAGCCCGCTCACCCTTGCGGCGAAGATCCCCCGCAGCGGCGATCGGTTTCGGCGCAGCTCGATATTGCCCGTCGCAAACCCGAACGCATGACCTCGCTTCTGTCCGTGGGCTATCCGGCCGCGGATCGCGTAACCGCGACCGAGGAGGCGCCGCGCCCGCGGCATGTCCCCCTCGGCAAGCGCCCGGCGCACCTGGGTACTGCTCACGCGCTCTCCGGCGATCTTAAACACCGGCGCTTGCACCACGCTAAACCCGTAGCGCGATCCCAAGGCAACCAGCATCCCATAATCGCCTTCGCGTCCCTTGCCGAAGCGAAAATCATCGCCGGCCACCACGCTCCGCACCCCGAGCCCGGCCACCAAAATCTGTTTAACGAATGCCTCTGCCGGTAGCTGCGCGAACGCTTGGTCGAAACGCAGGCAAACGAATCGATCGATTTCCTGAGCTTTCAAAAGCTCGTACTTTTCCCGTAGCCGCGTCAAGCGCGGCGGGGCGGCGTCAGGCTGGAAGTACTCCTGGGGTTGCGGTTCGAAGACGATCACCGCGCTCGCCAAACCGAGGCGCTCCCCAACGCGTTTGATTTCGGAGCAAACGGCTTGATGGCCCAAGTGCACGCCATCGAAATTTCCTACGCTGGCCACCCACCCGCGCTGCCTTGGCGGCAGGCCCGCGATTCGCCGGATCAATTCCATCGCCGCACGACCTGCGATTATACCGAGGGGTGAAACGCGCGCATATGTTCCCACCGCAATCCACCCACCCACAACGCGCCCACATACACGAACCCCGCCGAGGCGATCAATGTAACCAGCCGTAGCGCCCGCTCGGTAGCGGACCAATGGTGCCACTCGCCGATCTCCCCGCGGCCGAGAGCCAACAACAGGATCATGAGCGCGGCGGCCACGATTACACGCGCGAGAAACATGCCCCATCCGGGAAGCGGCCGGTAAATGTTGGCTTGATGCAAGCCACGGTACAATAAGGCCGCGTTAATATAGGCGCTCAGCGAAGTCGCCAGCGCCAATCCCGCATGCGCCAAGGGCCAAATGAGCAGCGCGTTGAGCAGAATATTCGTCAGCATGGCGATCACACCCACGCGGACCGGGGTGCGAGTATCTTGGCGGGCATAATATCCCGGCGCGAGTACCTTGATGAATACGAAAGCGAGAAG
>JBOIDH010000119.1:0-6685 GCA_050740495.1 Gammaproteobacteria bacterium
GTTTCAGGATGTCTCGGCGGATCGCCGCAGCCGGTACTCGCTACCGCTACACATGTCGATAGCATCGATGAGCTTCTCCCTGTGGACTGCCTAATTCCGGGAGAGGTGCGCCGCCTTGGTTCAATGACCTTTTTGACCCCCCGTCAAGCGCTCAGGATTTCGGGGCATGACTGCGAGGTTCGCGGCGGTGAGTATGTGCTGCGCGGCGGCCGCGACCATGCATTGAGCGTTTGGGAGCCCCAGGCCAAAGAAGGCGATAAGCTTGCGCAAACCTATGTGGGCGAGATCTACGCGAAAGGCATTGATGTTGCCCCCGACTATGCCAAAGCCGCCGAGTGGTACCGCAAGGCGGCCGAACAGGGTTTTCCGCGGGCGCAGAATAACTTAGGCGCGCTGTACGAGAACGGTCTGGGGGTAGCGCGGAACCCAGCGATTGCGCTCGAGTGGTATCGCAAAGCAAGCGGCTTGAAGGAGATCCCTCGCGTGGATCCGGGGATCGTTGCACGATTACAGCGATTGCAGCAGGACCTGGAAACCAAAACCCGCGAGCTCGACGAGAAGCAACAACAACTCGAGCGGGTAAGGCAAGAGCTGGACCGCCTGAAAAACCGGCCAGGCGCTGATCAGGGTGCGCAGCCTACCCCCGATAGTGCGCGTGTGAAGGAACTCGAGGCTCGGCTGAAAGAGTTACAGAACAGGCTGCAAGCGCGAGGCGTCGAAGTTGCGGACGTGCAAGACACGATTAATCACGTTAGGCACGGCGAAGCGTTCGGCGATCTCACGCCCGGCTTCTTTGGTAATTACTATGCATTGATTATAGGCAACAATGATTACCAATATCCTCTTGACGATCTTAAAACGGCGATCAATGACGCTGAACGTGTCGCGGATGTATTGGAGAAACGGTATGGTTTTAAGGTCACCCCGCTCATCAATGCAAGAAGAGGGGATATCATGGGTGCATTGGGTAAGCTCGGGAAAACGCTTACTGAACAAGATAATCTGCTTCTCTACTTTGCCGGCCATGGTGAGATGAAAAAAATTGGCCTCCAAATAGGTTACTGGTTGCCAGTGGACGCCGTGCAGGGTGACAAGACGAACTATATCACCCTCTCAACCGATGTCACCTCACTCATCGAGATCGCGGTAATGAAGGCCAAGCATGTTTTGATAATTGCCGATTCGTGTTATTCAGGAATGTTGACGCGCTCCGCACCGGAAGATCTCAATCCTCGAATTTCAGAGGCAGAAAAAATCAGCTGGATAAGGGCCCGAGTTGAGAAATCGTCGCGTACAGTCATCACCTCGGGTGGACTAGAACCGGTTTTGGATAGTGGTGGCGGACAGTTCTCGGTATTCGCCAAGGAATTGATCGCCGCACTCGAACAAAATAAGGAGCACTTGGAAGCCCGTAGTCTCTACGAGAAAATCGCGCCAAAGGTGCGGGCGGTGGCGGAATTCATGAACATAGAGCAAACACCGGAATACGGCCGGATCACGGCCGCTGGAGACGATAACGGGGAGTTCTTTTTTGTACCTAAGAACCGAGTTGCGGAGTCAAAGGGCCGAGGCGATGGAGTCGCAGCAGTGTGGGCAGAATCCGTGCGCTCGCGGAGGTTCGGAAACGAAGTCAGGTAATCGTGCGACCGGCCGGTGACTGCCGCCACCGGCATGGTAGATGACAGGAGAAAAAGTCGGTGTCGCCTTAAGCTCTGCGATGTTCTTCCCCGAGTCTAATACCCGCAAGAAACTCCAGCGCCATCCGGGTTTTGGTTTGCGGTGAACCTTTTGGGTCCAGTTCGCGGCTGCTAAAATAGTTCTGGAATGCTTGTTTTGTCACAGTCCATTGCGGTGACTCGGTCTTGACGGACAGCTCCAGGAGATCCGTGCCATTAGGGAGCCGCCATTGTTCAGCGCAGATCTCGTGTTCCAGGCCTTTGCGCCGGATCTTCCACCTTAGCACTTCGATCGGGCCGAGCACCCTGAGGCTGTCTAGCTCGACGCCAATAGACGTGTATTCCAGGAGATAACGTTCTTGATCGTTGGAGAACAACTTCGATATTGGACGTCTACCCTGTGTGACTTGATCAATCTCTTCGCGTTTTTGTGGCACGGTAAAAGAAGCCGAATGGATGATGCGCTCACCCACGCTATCGGTTTCGAGTTTAAATCCTTTCTTTTTACACCACGCTGCGGAGATGTCCTTGGGATCGACAGGCCGTATCTTCACCGTGGAATCGTCCTCGTCATCCTTTACTACCCGCGCACGCAGGATCACGCCGCCGTTGAATAGCCGGAGCTTCGCATTATCGAAAAAATAGATCCGCCGTTCTTCGCGTGGTTCCTGATCGAGCTTGAGCGATGCGACAGCCTGCCGTTCCTGATCCGGACGGACAGTGATTTTAATTTCGACGTTCTCGATCCGGGCCATTGGCTGTATATGGCCTGCAATTGAAGTCTTGTTGCGCGCGATCATATTTTGGCTCCTGTTTTCGACGTCCACGGTATCATAACAAGGTGCGCAAATTTCTGCTGTGAAATATTTCACTAATAATGATGTTGAAGGCGTATAAGCTTAATGGTAGCTTCTACTTTGCAGCAAGGTGCCTGGAATGATCGATCAACGACAAAACACTTTCAGGGGAGACAAACCATGGGCCAAGCAATCAATAGCAACGATACCTACAGCGATCGAGTACTCAAAAACATTCCCTCTGACGTCCTCGGCGCATACCTAGCCGCAAGCGGTATGATGATTTCCTCAGATGCACCAGCGGTGTTGCAGTGGATAGTCTTCGGCATTTGTGCCATCGCGGCGCCATTTTGGCTTTATTTCTATCAAGGAGTTAAATCAATACTACAGTGTATTCTTGCATTCATCGCATTTTTCCTATGGGTGATGGCTGCTGGAGGACCATTCAGCGGTATCGGCGTGGCGCAGATGATAGGGTCAGTCGGCCTGATCCTGTTTTCGGGACTGGTCGCCCCGTTATTGGGAAAAATGGCGAGTAATCGTTGACGCGATGCTCAGCGGGTAGGCCAACAGGCGCACCCGGGGTGGCCCTTCTGTGAGGTAGTAGGTGGGTAGTAGGTGCCTTGCCGTTTACTGGAGTGATTACCCGGTGAACAGTCCCGCAGCTTGTAGCGTTATGTTATTCTCTAATCCGGTGATCCATAGAAAGGAGAGAAACGTGTATCCAGTACAGATTACGGATCGGGCGTGCAGGCTTCTCATACTCGCCTGCATGAGTTGGGCTGCCCTCGCGTGCACCACTGTCGCCGAGAAGGAGAAGGTGGACTCAAACATGCTCGTCGATTTGAAGTACCAGAAGCAAAATGCAGAAGGTCTGGTTGTACGGCTTCGCAGCGCCCACGCTGAAACTTCGTCAGAGTACCGAGAGGCCCAACTGCTCTATGACGACGCTCGTCGATGGTATAACGCGTATATCGATCAGGTTTTGGACGATTTCACGTTTGATCGGAAAGCTGATCTGTCACCCTCAGCCTCAAAAGCAAGTGCAGCAGCAGAGCGATTTCAAGCCTATGTTCTGGCACATACCAAGACGAATACACGCGCTGTTCCTATAGCGATCGCCGCAGCTTTGTTCACTGCCGCCAGCGAACTTTATAAGGCATACGAGAAACGCTCAGAAGATAAACGCCGCGCGATCGCCGAACAGATCGAACCCGAAGTCAAATGGCAAGAATGGTCAGCTATCGGAGCCCCTCCGAAAGTGCAGTGACTGCGTCAAACCAAGCACAAGAAAGGGGTCGTGACAACTGAGAAAGGGTCTCACATGTCTACGACCCCTTTATGCGCGTGTAGGATGTGCTGAGGAACGAAGCGCATCGTTCGAGTTATTTACCCGCGCAAACGTCGAATATGCGCGTGTAGGATGTGCTGAGGAACGAAGCGCATCGTTCGAGTTATTTACCCGCGCAAACGTCGAATATTCCCTCGCAACCCCAGTTTACCGGATAAATGCCACGGGCCGCATAGTCGTGAAAGCTCGAACGCGGCCAATCGGTAACGTACAGGCGGCTGAGACGTTGCCTGAGGAGATCGTCGCGAACGGCATCGCCGGGTAGAGACACGACCCTCGCCGATCTCGAAATGAGCCTCAACCATGTCGATGACCCGCATCGGCAGAGGGCATTGCGCACTGTCTGCGATCGCCTCAAGGGCTGCTTTGAAGTGATCTTAGTGTGCATCCAAAGGACGTACTGGTATTCGGAGGCTATACAAAACGTCCCGTAGAATCTCCCTCAGTTCGCGGAGAATCTCGAGGGAACTTGATGAACACAGCGCGGCGAATGCGTTGACGAACACGCCAACCACGCCGACAGCAACGATCAACTGCCCGCCACGACGCAGCGCCGTTCCGATCATCGCCCCTACGATGAGAGCGCGCTCGCCGAACGTACGCGCGTTGCGCCACTGTTGAACGATGTCGGGCAGTTTGTCGATGAGCGTGGGCGGGGCGTGTTGCACATTCTTCGTCGCCAAGATCGCGACATACGCGAGAACCACCACCAGAATGACTGCGCCGATGATGCAGACGATCGTGTCCTTATCCACGAGCCGGCGCCTTGGGCATTTGCGCGGCCGCCGTCACATCGGTCGGCCAATCGACGCCTCGGGGTCGTAGCCGGCGTAGGAGATTCTCGGCGGCCGCCTTATCGGGTGCGGCCTGCTTTGCCAAGACAGCAATCTTGACGTAGTGCATACGCAATTCGCTAAAAGGCACGCCTTCGCAGCGGTCGTACGCGAACGCAACGACCTCGTCAGTAAGCTCAGTCTTCGCCACCGGCGCCGCCCAGGTGCGCAGCTCACGCAGTGCGTTTAACCCGTCGATCGTCTCCACTGCTACTTCGTTGGCTTCGGCCGCGTCGAGCTGCGACTGCAGCACGACGAGGCGTGCCACCGAAAAGTTCTCGAGCCATGCACCCACCAGCGCGATGAGTGCGACCAGCGCCAGACCGCCGCAAGCGGCACCAATCAGGAGGACCATCAGGGCTACGTGCTCGCCCGCGCCGATCGACGATAACCGCAGGATTCCGAACGCCGCCGCTGCGCCGACCATTCCGATGACGAACGCAATGGCATTGCGCCTAAGGAGTTGCCGCACAGCCTTCAGGTCTGGCATGTTTGTGCCCGCAGCGGTACCAAGCGCGGCATCGACTCGCGCGAAATTTTCGAGAAGCTGGCGATGCGCAGCCTTCTGCCTCTGTTTCGCGTCAACGCCGGTGGTGTGAACTGTGGTGTTCGTCATTTGGGTTCCTCTTCCGGCCCATCGCCATTGGCGAGTAAGGTCAGTATCCGGTGCCGGGCGAATCGCAGGAGTGAGCGCACTGTGGCAACCTTAATGCCCATTGCGCGCGCGATTTCCGAGATCGATTGTCCATCAGTCAGGCGCGTGACGACCTCGTTTTCACGGGGCGTGAGGCCTTCCAGG
Source organism: Gammaproteobacteria bacterium (assembly GCA_050740495.1). Classification (GTDB taxonomy): domain Bacteria; phylum Pseudomonadota; class Gammaproteobacteria; order JACCXJ01; family JACCXJ01; genus USCg-Taylor. The sequence continues at coordinate 5,457 of JBOIDH010000119.1, forward strand.
ACCGCGCGTGCTGTCTGCCGAGCTTCCAACGCGTCGGCCGGCGCGTCGAAATGGGAAGCTTCTTCGGGCGCGTTCTCGATGGCTGCCGCGACCGGTGACAAGGTGCGCCAATAGTCCGCCATGATCCATCGTGCAGCCGTCAAGGCATAGGCCTTCATTTGCTCGTCGCTCGAAATCTTGTCCAATCGCATCATCAATCGCAGCGCGACTTGCTGTGCAAGGTCTTGTGCGTGTTCCGCCAAACCCTTGCGGCGAAAGATGCCTAGCAGCATCGGCAACACATTCGGCCACAGCCGCTCGAAGCGCGCGCGCGCGGCCTGGAAATCTGCTGACTCAGACATCTACCTTGGCTAATACGTCATGGACCGGCGAATTGTGCAAAAAGGACTGCCCGTGGGCGAGAATTTCGATTGCCCGAACGTGAACGCGTCAGGATCTTGAAATATCAGTTTTCTGTGTCATTCACAATCTTACTGACCGTCGTGTAGTGCAAGCCCTGGTAGCGGGCGATGTCGCTCAAGGTACAGGCGTATTGGAGATGGGCCTGGCGGATACGCTGGTTGCGTTGCGATTTTCTGGGATCCTGATCCTCCCTGAACAGCGTCTCCAGGCTAGGCCGATGGAGCAGGCGCTGGGCCCGAGGGATGTTCTTGAGCCGGCACACCCTCGGCCGTCCGCGGCCGCAACTGCGGGAACAAGAGCACATCGCGGATAGAGCGAGAATCGGTCAGTAGCATTACCAGCCGATCGATCCCGATGCCTTCGCCGGCCGTGGGCGGCAACCCGTACTCAAGCGCCAAAACATAGTCGGCATCGTAGTGCATCGCCTCCTCGTGACCGGCTTCCTTCTCTTCGGCCTGGCGCCGGAAACGTTCGGCTTGATCCTCGGGATCGTTGATCTCCGAGAATCCGTTCGCGATTTCCTGCCCGGCGATGAAAAACTCGAACCGATCCGCGACCGAGGGGTCTTCGGCGTTACGGCGCGCGAGCGGGGACACCTCCGTCGGATAGGCGGTGATGAAGCAAGGTGCGCGCAGCTTCTCTTCGACGGTTTTCTCGAAGATCTCGAGCTGGATCTTACCGAGACCAAACCCGTCTTCGATGGCGATCCCGAGCTGCTTGGCATAGGCGCTCAAAGGATCCAAACGCTCCAGGGTCTCGGCGGCGAGCCCGGGATTGAATCGCATGATCGCTTTTTTGAGAGTCAGGCGCGCGAACGGCCGCGACAA
>JBOIDH010000120.1:0-6664 GCA_050740495.1 Gammaproteobacteria bacterium
CCGCCGTGGTGCTTAACCTGACAGCCGACCACATGGATCGTTACGCCTCGCTCGATGACTACGCCGGCGCCAAACAACGTATCTACCGCGGCACGGGTGTGATGGTCATCAATGAGGATGACGAACGCGTCGCCGCGATGATGGCGGCGGGCCGGCGCGTGATCGGTTTCAGCCTCGGGATCCCGCGCCGGGACGGGTTCGGGGTTCGGGAGCGCCGGGGTGAGGCTTGGCTGGCGCAAGGTGGCGATGAATTGTTGCCGGCGTCCGCGCTGAGGATCCGCGGGCGGCATAATATCGCGAACGCGCTTGCGGCTTTGGCGCTAGGGACCGCGATAAGCTTGCCGAGGCAGGGCATGCTCAACGCGCTGCGGGAGTTTCGCGGTTTACCGCACCGGTGTGAATGGGTCGCGCGGCTTCGCGACATCGATTGGTATAACGACTCCAAGGGCACCAACGTAGGCGCCACCTGTGCCGCGATTCGCGGGTTAGGCGCCACGCGCCCCGTGGTGTTGATCGCGGGGGGCGATGGCAAAGGCGCGGACTTTCGGCCGCTCTCGGATGCGGTATCCGGACACGTGCGGGCGATAGTGGTCATGGGGCGCGACGCTCCGCGCATCAAGTCCGCGCTTGCCGAGGCGGTGCCGCTGCTGGAAGCCAAGGATATGCAGGAGGCGGTGTTCCAGGCGGCGCAACTTGCGATTCCAGGCGATGCAGTCCTGCTGTCGCCCGCGTGCGCAAGCTTCGACATGTTTCGTAACTATGCCGAGCGCGGAGAGGTGTTTGTGCGCGCCGTTAACGGGCTGGTAGCACAGTGAACCAAGCCGCGCCGCAAGCATTGCCTCGGACCTCACCCAGGAGCTCCCGGCCGCGAGCGGACTACGATCCCTGGCTGGCCGGGTGTTTCGTGCTGTTATTAGCACTAGGACTGGTCATGGTCGCCTCCGCCTCGGTGACCATTGCCGATCGCGATCATCACGATCCCTTCTATTTCTTATGGCGGCAAATGGTGGCGGCGATGATCGGCCTTAGTTGTTGCTTCCTGGCCGTGCGCACGCCGTTAGCCACCCTGGAGCGCTTAGGCGCGTTGTCGCTTTTAATGGCCTTGGCTCTGTTGATTGCGGTGCTGGTGCCAGGCGTAGGACGAGTCGTCAACGGCAGCATGCGCTGGATCCGTCTGGGGCCGGTATCGTTTCAGGCCTCCGAACCGGCGAAGCTTTTCGTCATCATCTATCTGGCGAGCTATCTCGTTCGCCACGAACACAAGGTCCGGTCGACATTCGCCGGAATGATGAAGCCGTTCTTGGTGTTGACGCTCATTGGCGGTTTGCTGCTCTTGGAGCCCGATTACGGTGTCACCGCGGTATTATTCGCGACGGCCTTAGGCATGCTATTTCTCGGCGGAGTCCCGCTAACGCGTTTCGTGGGGTGGGGAGCGGTGGCTGTAACCGCACTAGTTGCGCTTGCGATGCTCGCGCCCTATCGCCTCGAACGCTTGATGACGTTCATGGATCCGTGGGCCGACCCGTATGACCGCGGATTCCAATTAACCCAAGCGCTCATCGCGATTGGGCGCGGTGAATGGTGGGGCGTCGGCCTCGGGGGTAGCATTCAGAAGTTATTTTATCTTCCCGAGGCACATACGGATTTCATATTTGCCGTGTTGGCGGAGGAATTGGGGTTGATCGGATCGCTGGTCGTGATCGCCGCCTATACGCTGGTGGTCTGGCGCGCCGTTGTGATCGGCGGCCAGGCGCAACGCGCGGGTCAGCCCTTCGCCGAGCACCTCGCCTACGGGATCGGTATGCTCATTGGACTCCAAGCGTTTATCAACATGGGAGTGAACATGGGGGTGCTGCCGACCAAGGGGTTGACGCTGCCATTGGTGAGCTATGGGGGTAACAGCATGATGGTGACCTGCGCCGCGTTCGGGATCTTATTCCGGGCCGAGCGTGAAGCGAGGGTTCGGCGTGATGACTATGGCCGGTAAACCGGTGCTGATGATGGCCGGCGGTACCGGCGGACATATTTTCCCCGCCCTCGCGGTCGCCGAACGGCTACGCGACTTGGGCGTGCCCCTGATCTGGCTTGGGACCCGAGGCGGGCTGGAAGCGACCATTGTGCCTAAGGCGGGTTTCGATCTGATAACCATCGCCGTATCCGGGTTCCGAGGCAAGGCGCTGATCAAGCAGGTCATCGCACCGCTGCAAATCGTGTTCGCGCTGCTCCAGTGTCTCGTGCTCTTGGTGCGCCGGCGGCCCGCAGCGGTCGTCGGTATGGGTGGATTCACAAGCGGGCCCGGAGGCATCGCCGCCTGGCTCTTGCGCATCCCCCTGATCATCCACGAGCAGAACGCGGTGGCGGGACTCACGAACCGCTTATTGTCGCACTTGGCTACCCGAGTCCTGGAGTCCTTCCCCGGCACCTTCGCGCGCGTCAGAACCGCGGTTCACACGGGTAATCCGGTGCGCCGCGACGTATTGAACGTCAGCCGCGTAGCGCATGCTCAGACGGAATTGCGGATCTTGATCCTCGGCGGTAGTCAGGGCGCCTTGGTTCTCAACCGCGTCGTACCCGAGGCCGTCGCGCGCCTGGGATCCCCGGCGGTCCGGATATGGCATCAGGTTGGGGCTTCCGATCAGGGCGCCACCTGGCAGCGCTACACGGCCTTTGGCGTGCGGGCCAAAGTCGATGTATTCATTGACGACATGGCTGCGGCCTACGCATGGGCGGACATCGCGATTTGCCGTGCCGGCGCCTCCACGCTGTTCGAGCTTGCCGCCGCGTCCGTCCCGGCGATTTTGGTTCCTTATCCCTCGGCCGTGGACGATCATCAAACCGCGAATGCGCGTTTTTTGGTCGATCGCGGCGCGGCGATACTCATACCGCAGCCGCAATTCAACGAAGGGTGCTTGGCGGACGTGTTGAGGACACTGGGCGAAGCCCCTGAACGCTTGCGGATCATGGCGGCTCGGGTGCACGAGATCGCCGCGTTAAATGCCACCGCGCGGGTCGTTGACCTGTGTGTGGAGGTGGCGCGTGGTTGAAAGCGAAACCTCGCCGATGCGCCGGGTAAAGACGATTCACTTTGTCGGCATCGGTGGGGCCGGCATGAGCGGGATCGCCGAGGTTCTCCACAACCTCGGCTACCGCGTTTCCGGTTCCGATCTCCACGATAACGCCAGCACGGAACGCTTGAAACGGCTGGGTATCCGTATAGTCCTCGGGCACCGCGCGGAGAGTATGGCCGAGGCGGACGTCCTGGTCGTATCGAGCGCCGTCGGCGCCGATAACGTCGAGGTCCTCGCGGCGCGGGAAAGTAGAATACCGGTCGTGCCGCGCGCGGAAATGCTGGCTGAGCTCATGCGTTTTCGTTACGGGATCGCGGTCGCGGGCACCCACGGAAAAACGACGACCACGAGCCTCATCGCGAGTCTATTGGCGAGAGCCGGTCTCGATCCCACCTTCGTGATCGGTGGGCGGCTGAATAGCGTGGCGAGCCACGCGCGGCTCGGGAGCGGGAAATACCTCGTCGCCGAAGCCGATGAGAGCGACACCTCGTTTCTGTATCTCAAACCCGTGATCGCGGTCCTGACCAATATCGACGCCGATCATCTGGGCAGCTATCGCAATGATTTTTCCCGCTTGCGCGAGGCCTTTTTAGAGTTCTTGCATCACCTGCCGTTCTACGGGCTGGCCGTCGTATGCATGGACGACCCGGTCATTCGGGACATTCTAGGGTGCGTGTCGCGGCCATTGCTGACCTACGGGATCGACACCCAGGCGGACATACGCGCGGAGGTGCTGTGGCAAGAACGCGGCACCACGCGCTTTCGAGTCACCTCTTTGGAGGGTAACTCGATGGACCTCACGCTCAATTTACCGGGGGCACATAACGTCTTGAACGCGCTCGCGGCGATCGCTGTCGCGCGCGAGCTCAACATCGCCGATGAGGTGATTAAAGCAGGCCTGGAGCGCTTTGAGGGCATTGCCCGGCGATCGCAATTGTTCGGTGAGATCCGGATCGGAGCGGCGCGCGTGCTTTTGATCGATGACTACGGTCACCATCCACGCGAGATCGCCGCGACCTTGGCGGCGGTGCGGGCGGGTTGGCCCGGTCGGAGACTGGTCGTCGCCTTCCAGCCCCATCGCTACACGCGTACCAAGGACTTGTTCCAGGATTTCGTCGAGGTTCTGTCATCGGTGGATACGCTAGTCTTGTTCGAGACCTATCCGGCAGGTGAAACCTACGTCGCAAGCGCCGACAGCCGCGCCCTGTGCCGCGCCATACAGCGCCGCGGCGGCGCCGATGCTCGGTTGCGCGGTCAACCCTCGGAACTAGCCGCCGAGTTACCTCGGATGGTCAGCGACGGCTGCATCCTGCTTATGCTCGGCGCCGGCAATGTTGGCGCCATTGCGCCACAACTATGGCGTTATTACGGCGCCGGGCAAGAACTGGCGGCGGTATGTTAACGCAAACGCACGCGCCCTCCCTGGGGATCTCGAAAGGGGAATGTCACCCGCCACTGCGAGGCGAACTACGCTGCGCGGAGCCCATGTCCGAGCATACCTCGTGGCGTGTCGGTGGACCCGCGGATCGGTTCTATGTTCCTGCGGATGTTGACGATCTCGTAGCCTTTATCCGTCGGCTCCCGCGCGCGGAACCGGTCTTGTGGGTGGGTCTGGGCAGTAACGTGCTGGTGCGAGAGGGCGGGATCCGCGGTACGGTGATTTGTACAGTGGGTGTTTTGGACAAACTGGAAATAACCCGCGAGCATACCGTATGGGCCGGATGCGGAGTCGCGTGCGCCAAGGCGGCTCGCTTTGCCGCAAGAGCCGGTTCCAGGGGCGCGGAGTTTTTAGTGGGCGTTCCCGGAACCCTGGGGGGGGCTCTCGCGATGAATGCCGGCGCCTACGGCGGACAGACGTGGGATCTCGTAAGTAGCGTTGAAACCGTGGACCGTGAAGGCGTCCGACGGACGCGCGCAGGCCGGGAGTTCGTTCCGGGTTACCGCCACCTTGGCGGTCTACAAGATGATGAATGGTTCCTAGGGGCCGAACTGGCTCTAGAGCCGGATCCCGAGCGTCGCGGCCTGCAACGCATCAAGGCCCTCATGACGCGGCGGGCGGCTACCCAGCCGATCCACCAACGCAGTTGCGGCTCCGTATTTAGCAATCCCCCCGGGGATCACGCGGCTCGCCTGATCGAAGCAAGCGGCCTCAAAGGCCTGTCCGTCGGCGAGGCCCGTGTCTCGGAAAAGCATGCTAATTTCATCGTAAACCTCGGGAAAGCAACCGCCACCGACATCGAAGCCCTGATCGAGAAGATTCAGGCGACGGTGGAGTCGGCGCAGGCCGTACGGCTGGCGCCGGAGGTCAAGATCGTAGGCGAACCTACGCGGTCCGCCTGTAGCGAGGGCGCATGAGTGAGTTCACGAACGTGGCGGTGCTCATGGGCGGTGACTCGGCGGAGCGTGTGATTTCGCTCGAGAGCGGTAATGCGGTCCTCGCGGCACTCAAGCGCAAGGGGGTGAATGCGGCGCCTGTTGATCTCGACGGGCAAGTGTTGGAACGATTGCGAAGCGGCGGCTATGACTGCGCTTTTATCGCCCTGCATGGCCGGGGTGGCGAGGACGGACAGATCCAAGGAGCCCTCGAAACCTTGCGGATCCCATACACGGGAAGCGGCGTGTTGGGCTCGGCATTGGCGATGGACAAGATCAAAGCCAAACGGGTGTGGATCGGCGTCGGTTTGCCGACGCCATCTTTCGTTGAGTTGAAAGAGGATTCTGATGCGCGGGCTGTCGTCTCCGCTTTGGGGTTACCCATCATGGTGAAACCCGCGTGCGAGGGTTCGAGCATCGGGGCGAGCAAGGTGGAGAATCCGGAGGGCCTAAGCGCGGCTTGGAAATCCGCCGCTCAATTTGATGAGAGCATCATCGCGGAACAATGGATCACGGGGCGCGAATATACCGTTGCCGTGCTCCACGAAGAAGCCCTGCCGATGATTCGGTTGGAGACACCGAGATTGTTCTACGATTACGAGGCGAAGTATCACGACGATCGCACCCGCTATATTTGCCCCGCGGAGCTTCCCGTGGAGCGGGAGCGCGAGTATCAAGCGTTGGCGGTGCATGCCTTTCAGACCTTGGGTGCGCGCGGCTGGGGGCGCGTTGACATGCTGGTTGATCGTGCGGACCGGCCGTGGCTTATCGAAGTGAACACGGTGCCCGGGATGACGAGCCATAGCCTGGTCCCGATGGCCGCGAATACGGCCGGCATATCATTTGACGATCTGGTGATGAAGATACTGCAAACGGCGCGCTTGACCCGGATCGCCAAGGCTCCTAAAAACGGGGTTGTGGCGTGAAGCGGCAGCGGCGAAATCGGCGTATTGCAAGAACACCAGTGTGCTGCAACAACTATCTTTGGATTGTATTGGTTACTGTTTTTGTGGTCGTGGATCTGACCGCGCTGGTTGCATGGGCGGTGACACGGATCAGCGATCCGGCCGCAATGCCCATTCGCGAGGTGTTTATCGAAGGCGAGTTTCGTCACATCAAACCGGGCGATCTCCGAGCGCTGATCGCTCAAGAAGTGCACGCTGGTTTCTTTACGGTAGGTGTCAAGGAGATACAAGATGATCTCAGCCATAATCCGTGGATCA
>JBOIDH010000121.1:0-6656 GCA_050740495.1 Gammaproteobacteria bacterium
ACTCTATCTTCACTCATGGCGTATTCGCTCCTTTCAATAGGAATTGATGATTTCGAAGACCATCAAGAATACGCCACCTCCTTTTCCCTTCATACACAACTTATAGTTATAACTCCGCGCAGCCGCTCGCTGCTCAATTTGACCCTTTCGACAATTCCACCTCTCGAAGCCGCGATTGAAAAAACGATTTACCGTCTCGCGGTTCTGACCGGACAGCAGCCGACCACTCTCACGGCGGAACTTTCCACACCTGCACCGCTGCCATCGGCAATGCCCGCGCTCGCACTTGGCAATCCCGAGGCGCTTCTGCGTCGTCGCCCGGACATCCGCTTCGCCGAACGTTGACTGGCTGCTGCTACAGCGCGCATCGGCGTTGCGACCGCAGACTTGTTCCCACGGGTTACGTTCATCGGAAGCGTGGGACTGCAAGCGGATACTTTCGCGGGGCTGGGCAAAAGCGGTGCTGACACTTGGAATTTCGGACCGCGCATCACTTGGGCGGCGTTCGATCTTGGTCGCGTTCAGGCGCGCATCAAGGCTGCGGACGCTCGCACTGAAGCCTCGCTGGCCTTTTACGAACGGACGGTGCTGGGAGCCCTGGAAGAAACCGAAGGAGCACTGCTGGATTTCGGACACGAACAAGCACGGCGGCAATTTCTTCAGGCATCGGCCCAAGCGAGCCAGCAAGCCGCCGACTTGGCGCGGCAACGCTACGACGCCGGCGCGACGGATTTTCTCAGCGTGCTGGACGCCGAGCGCACGCTGCTCGAAGCGCAAGACCGGCTCGCGGCCAGCGAGACGCGAACAGTCACGGCTTTAGTGGCCGTTTACAAAGCCCTCGGAGGCGGCATCCCGGTGAGTGATGCGAAGCGATGAACGGTTACGCAAATGAACGATGAAGTCCTCGGACATGACCGGCCATTGAAGAACTGTGGGCTCGGCCCCACATCTTAGTCGGGTGAAACTGCATCTTATTCGCGAAGGCGAGCACACGATGAATTATTCCTCGGTGGTGACAACGCTACAATCTGCAAACGATACACCTGACAGTTTGTGAAAAAACCTACTGCGCTCGTGATCTCGCGTTCCGGCGGTGCTCGGAATCCTCATGTATTTCAACATACACTCCGGTTCCTGCGCTCCGGCGGCACGCGACCTTCACTCGCTCGCGACGGTTTTTTCACAAACTCTGAGTCGACAGGGCCGCCGCCTCGCATTTTCGAACCGCAGGCGAAGACCGCGCACGCATACGACGCTTTGCACGACGCCTACTCGCGCACAGTGAGTCAGGTGGCGCGGTTGGCACGACCATCGGTCGCGCACATCATGGTGCGGCATGCAGATAGCGGCGCCGGTGCGGGCTCGGGCTTCGTGTTCACGCCCGACGGGTTCCTGTTGACCAATAGCCACGTCGTGCATAGTGCGAAGGAAGTGATCGCGGCGTTTGCCGACGGCGCGGAGTACCGTGCGCGACTCATCGGCGAGGATCCGACAACCGATACCGCGGTGCTGAGACTGGAAGGCGGCTCGACAGCCGCCTTGGCGCTCGGCGATTCGCGCCGGCTGCAGCCGGGTCAGATCGCCATCGCCGTGGGATCGCCGCTCGGCTTCGAGTTCACGGTAACCGCCGGTATCGTCAGCGCGCTCGGACGCAGCCTTCCCGGCTTCGGCGGACGCATGATCGAAGACGTCATTCAGACCGACGCCGCCCTCAATCCCGGCAACTCCGGCGGGCCGCTGCTCGACAGCGCCGGACGCGTCATCGGTGTGAACACGGCCGCGATCCCCTCGGCGCACGGTCTCGCGTTTGCCGTGGCGATTAACACTGCGCAATGGGTGGCCATGGAACTGATGCGCCACGGGCGCGTTCGCCGCGCGAGTCTGGGCGTGTCCGCCGGCATTGCATCCTTGCCGCGGCGCTGGGTCCGCGAGCACGACTGGCCGGTAGCAACGGGGATGCGCGTGCAACAGGTCGTGGCGGGTTCTGCGGCCGGGAGAGCGGGACTGCGTGCGGGAGACTGGATCGTTGGTGCGCAAGGCGAGCCGGTGTCGCAGCTTTCCGATCTCTTGAACTGGCTGGGTGGCGACGCCGCCGGTCGGGTGCTGCCATTGAAGATCCTGCGCCCCCGTGCCGGCATCCTCGAGGTCCTGCATGTGCTGGTGATGCCGACCGTACACTGATGCAGCGCAAGATCCCGAGCGCAGCAGATTTTTTCACAAGCTCTGAATCCACCGAGGATGTCACCTGACCTCTAGGCCGCATTTCTCACCAGCTGGTACGGCGCAAACAATCCCGAAGGCGCTGCTCAGCGACAAGCATTCTCAGACCGGGACCATCGCGATACGGTCACCTCACATTGATGGCTTCTGGGCAAAGCGGTTGGGTGTCCGAAGAAAAGGCGATGCCCCTACTCGCCGCGGCTCGCAAGCAGCCTTATGATCGTCACGACAACCAAGAGGGGCTAGTGCGCCACGGGAAACAGGTTCTATTAATGCAAAACGACCGCGCTGACTCTAAGGCAGATAACCTTTTTCCAAGAGGAGCTTTGGAAAAATGGGCAGAAAATTTCCCCGCCTTTGTAGAAATCAATGTGTCTGACAAAGGACTAATTTATCGAGAAGGCGATCGGTGTACTAAAGTCTTTTGTGTCATCAATGGGTGCGTTAAGCTTTCTGTGATGACAGCAGAAGGCAACGAATTGACTACGGCCCTTCTTCGGCGCGGTCAAATTTTTGGGTCTTTGCGGCCCGAGTCTTCACAAGAAGCAGAGGAAACGGCACAAGCAGTAGGCGAAGTAAGAGCCTATCAGATCAGCCGTGACGAATTTAAGGCGCTGTTATTCCAACATCCTCACCTATCATGGTGGTGCATCGAAGTCTTATGCGCTAAAAGCCACCAGGCCGAACGCAAACTTCATAACATCCTGACGCAGACGGTGGAGATGCGTGTACTTGGAACATTAAAAGACTTGTCTGAGGCGTTCGGTGTGCGATGCGAGCACGGATATGCTTTGGAGGTCCGTTTGACCCAGCAGGACCTCGCAGATTTAGTGGGTGCCAGCCGTTCGGTCGTGAGCACTGTTATGAATGAGCTCAGGCGCCGCGGTATGCTGGATTACACGCGCGACCTTATTTGCATTAATGATCGTGCATTATCGGAATCTTCGCACAGCGAGATAAAGCTCTAACTGTCTCCGCTGGTCTGGTGTTATCCAGCTAACAGACATCGTTGTTCGCCGCGAATTAAACTGTCGCGGTCCCAATCGCTTAAAAGTCGGAGAGTACCGTGAAAATTCTCAACCCACGCACGCATGGCTATCTTGATTATGTTACTGTGATTCTATTTCTGGTCGCCCCAACGGGTCTCGGGTTGACCGGAATACCTGCGACGCTTGCCTACGCCTTGGCTATCATTCATCTTGTAATGACTCTTGCTACGGATTTCCCTCTAGGGGTTGTCAAGTTGATCCCCTTCACGATCCATGGTTGGATAGAGCGTGTAGTAGGACCGTTGCTTATTATCGTGCCCTTTGTGCTCGGCTTTTCTGCTGATTCGACGGCACGGAATTTTTATGTGGCGATCGGCGTTGTCATCGTTCTGGTCGGATTAGTCACCGATTATAAGGGCACTGAAACGGCAAAAGCACAATCTTGAACGGGTCCCGTAGGCGTGGTGCCCTCATCCGATGTTGGGCGACGACCGTTGTAGGTCCCCGCATCACCGCGCGACCACGCCTCACGCGGCATAACGACAAGCTCAGCCGCGTCGTGTAGCGGCGTCGGTTGCAGAAACTCGTTAAGCGAATTGCAGGCGGGCTTTGATAGAGCGGGATGAAGAAAACGGATAACGGCATGAAGGCACAAATCATAGGATTGCGAGTGGCAAGCGCAGTGTTCGGGCTAATGGCCCTAGCGCAATTGGTGCGGCTGGTGATACGCCCCGACGTACTGGTGGCGGGCTACCCGATGCCGTTGTGGCCAAGCGCGTTGGCCTTCGTCATCTTGAGCGGTCTGAGTCTCTGGATGTGGATACTCGCTCGCACGCCGACCAACTGAACCATTCCAGACTCACTGAACCACCGCCCCGCTGCCGAACTGCATGACGGAAACTGACTTTTTTCCGGCGAACCAGGGTGTCTGTCAATCCAATCCGCCTGATTGCTTCTTACGGGTCTGAGGGCTAACAAATCCGCTAAAGCGGGCCGCTGAATTTCATCGCTCGGCGTCGTTCGCCCGCGTTGTCTCGACATCGCCGGCTGGATTGTTCCGGGCGCGATTCTGGCGCTCGTGCCGAAGTGCCCCGCGTGTCTGGTGGCATACGTGGCAGTTGGGACTGGATTCGGGCTTTCTCTCTCGACCGCAGCGCACCTGCGGGCGTCGCTTCTGATTTTGTGTGCGTATTCCGGCGATTGTGATCGCTGATTCCGCGGAATTGTGATCACGTATTCCGAGCTGCTTGATCACTCATCGGAACGAAGTGACGACGCGTTTTGTTGATCTGTATTTTCTCCTAGATGACGGGAAGTAAGTGTTCGGTTTTACGCGCACATCGCGGGCATTGTCGGACACCTTCGGAAGGTTGTCGAGGATGATCGGGCGTGGCGGCGATGAGAAATGACCGCCTGTAATCGCCCAGGAGCTCCGATCTCAGTTCGACCCTTACCTCAGGTACCCCCGTTTTAGCGGGGTAAGGACATCGTACTCTCACTGCCATGGGGGTGAGAAGTCTGTCGCTTACTCTTTGTGCCCATGCTCTGTGGGGTTGGGAGCGCTCTTGGTCCTGCGCATGGAAGCCCCTTTCAATTCCATGCGATGGGCATTGTGAAGCAGCCGGTCGCAGATCGCATCGGCCTGATTCGGGTCCCCGATGACGGCATGCCAGTCTTTAATGGGGAGCTGGGTGGCGATCAGGGTTGAGGCGTGTTCCGATCGATCCTCGATGACTTCCATCAGGTCTCGGCGTTCGGTGTCTTTGAGTGGGGCGAGAAGCCAATCATCGATGGCCAAGAGCTCGAAGCGGGCGAGACGGTTGAGCAGCCGCGTATAGGAGCCATCGCCTCGTCCGATGGCAAGCTCATGGAGCAAGCGGGGTGCTCGGGCATAGTAAGCCGAGTAGCCTTGCCGGCAGGCGCGCTCGACAAAGGCGCAACAGAGATAGGATTTCCCGATGCCGGTCGGTCCGATGATGAGTAAGTTATGATGCCCTTGGATCCAGGCGCAGCTTCCTAAGGCAAGGACTTCTTGGCGGGTTAGGCCGCGTGGTGTTTTAAAGTCGATGTTTAGCGGCATGGCGCATCTTGGCCGCGCGCAGGCGTCGAGCGAGTTTACGGTTTTCCCGTGCGGTCCATTCGGTATCGATGAGGAGTCCCAGGCGCTCTTCGAAGCTGAGCTCGGCATACTCGCTGGAGCACCGTTGTGCCTCAAAGGCTTCGGCCATCGCGGAGAGTTTCATCGTCTGCATCTTCTCTAACGTGGCTTGTACTAACATGGGGTTTCCTCCTCCAAGGTGTAATAAGCCGCGCCCCGGATATTGTCGTGGTGGGGCATCGGGGCTAAGGGCTTGCTCGCTTCCTGCTCTGGGCACAAGCAATCAAGGCCCGTACTCAAGATATTTTTCACCGTACGGTAGCCATAGGCGCCGAGACGCAGCGCACCGGTGCAGGCGGCTTCCAGGCGCTCCGTCCCGTACTGTCGGCCTAAGCGCATCAGTCCCAGCGAGGCGCGGTAGCCTTGTTCGGGATGGTGTCGGCGGCGCAAGATTTCGGTGACCATCTGCGCGGTCGCCGGTCCGCTTTTAGAGGCCCAATGGATCAAGCGTTGCGGCGACCACTCTCGGTATTCACGGTGATTACGAGGCATATGCTCGGGGTGCGTTGAGACCAGCCCGCGACTGTAAAGGCGTTTGTGGGAGGTGAGGCGGCGGCTTCTGTAGTAGAGCTCGACGATGGAGGGGGTGAAGCGCGCCTCGAGGCGCTCGTGGAGCAGCGTATAGGGGACGCTGTAGTAGTTGTGGTCGATCTCCACGTGGTAGTCCACATTGACCCGACAGTACTTCCACTCCGCCATCTCGAACCGCTCGCTCGGCAGCGGCTTGAGCGCCGGGCGATCGATGTGCTCGAAGAGTTGCCGGCGGCTCATCCCCATTTTTTTCATCACCCGGTGGTTGATCACCGCGAGCTTCTCCCCGATGGCGGCATTCAGTTCGGCGAGGCTGAAGAAGGTGCGGTTACGCAGCGTTGCGAGGATCCACCTCTGGGCCAATAAGACCCCGGCTTCGGCCTTGGCTTTGTCCTTGGGTTTCCGGACTCGTGCCGGAATGACCACCGCGCTATAGAAGCGCGCCAGATCGGCGTAGCTCCGATTGACTTCGGGCTCGTAGCGACAAGGGTGCGTGACGCCGCTGCGTAAATTGTCCGGCACAAAGACAGCGGGACAGCCGCCAATCCACTCGGGCAATGTCTGGCCCGCCGTGGCTTCCGCAAAAAGATACCCACTGGCTCCGAGTACCCCGACAAAAAGCTCGACCGGGATCAATTCCCCTGTCTCAGGGTCGATGAGATGAAGCCGCTTGCCCGAGTAGTCGACAAAGACCTTCTCTCCGGCGCGGTGGCGTTGCCGGAGACTCGGGTGCAGCTTCTTCACCCAGCGGCGGTAAA
>JBOIDH010000122.1:0-6646 GCA_050740495.1 Gammaproteobacteria bacterium
TACGTGCGTTGCGGTATGCTAGCTTGCAGTCGCGTTTCCAACAAGGTCCGAAAGGAGGGGCATTGTCGAAGTTATTAAAATTAACGATCGCGAGCCTGGCGTTCACGGCGATAACGCCAACCCACGCCGCGGCCGAGGCGCGCGAATTCTCGCTTGAAAACGGGCTCAAGGTCATCGTGCAAGAAGATCATCGGGCGCCCGTGGTGGTGTCACAGGTCTGGTACAAGGTCGGATCAAGTTACGAGCACGGTGGCATCACGGGGATCTCGCACGCGCTTGAGCACATGATGTTCCAAGGCACGGCGCGGTACGGTCCGGGCGAGTTCTCGCGCATTATTTCGGAGCACGGCGGGGAAGAAAACGCCTTCACGGGGATCGATTACACCGCCTACTTCCAAAAGCTGGACAGGGCGCACCTCGCCGTGAGCTTCGAGCTCGAAGCCGATCGGATGCGAGGACTGACGCTGTCGGACCAGGAATTCGGCAAAGAGATCAAGGTGGTCATGGAAGAGCGGCGGTTACGCACGGAGGACAACCCAGAGGCCTTGGTTGTCGAGACGGCCCGGGCGCTTTCGTTTCAAACGAGTCCCTACCGCCAGCCGATCATCGGTTGGATGAACGACATCGAACAGCTCAGCGCGGCCGATCTCCGCGCTTGGTATCGGCGCTGGTACGCGCCGAACAACGCCGTCATCGTAGTGGTGGGCGATATCGTCACCGATGAGGTCGGCGCGCTGGCCAGGAAATACTTCGGCCCGGTGCCCAAGTCCCCCGTGCTGCCCGTGAAGTCCCGCACGGAGGTGGTACAAAAAGGACTACGCCGCGTGACCGTCCGGCAACCGGCCAAGGTGCCTTATCTGTTCATGGGTTATAAGGTCCCGGTACTGCGCACGGCCATCGGCGGGTCGAAGCAGGTCAGCCGGGAAGAAGTGTATGCCCTTGAGGTGCTCGCGGGTGTGCTCAGCGGCGGCGACAGCGCGCGCTTGAATCGGCGGCTGGTCCGCGAGCGCCAGATCGCGGCCGCGGCCAACGCCCAATATAGCTTGACGGATCGCTTGGATAGCCTCTTCGTGTTGGAGGCGACGCCCGCCGAAGGCCGCACGCTCCAGGAGATGGAAAAGGCGTTGCGGGAGGAAATCGCGCGCCTCAAGACCAAGCCCATCGATACGGCGGAACTGCGGCGCATCAAGACCCAGGTGATCGCCAACGATGTCTACGAGCGCGACTCGATGTTCTATCAAGCCATGCGGATCGGTCTCATGGAAACGGTGGGGCTCGATTGGCGGCTCAAGGATCAGTATGTCGACAATATCAAGGCCGTGACGGCCGAGGAGGTTCAGAGCGCGGCGCGCAAGTATTTTGTTGACGACGGATTAACCGTCGCGATTATGCAACCGGTCACCTCGTCCAGCCTCCCCGTAACCGCCGAAGGAGCGTTATGAAAAATCGTTGCTGCATCCTGTTGCTGATGCTGTGCGCATCCGCGGCTGCTCCCGCCGGCCCGCGGATCGCGTCCTGGCAAACCGCTTCCGGCGCCAAGGTCCTTTTCGTCCAGGCCAGCGAGATCCCCATGGCCGATGTCCGCGTCGTCTTCGATGCCGGCAGCGCGCGCGACGGCGCGCAATGGGGATTGGCCGGCTTGACCAATGCGATGCTGGCCGAAGGCGCTAACGGCCTCTCTGGGCAAACGGTCAGCGAGCGCTTCGATGACGTCGGCGCCCGTTACGGCAGCGGCGCCCTCCGCGATATGGCCTGGGTAAGTCTCCGCGGCATCACCGAGGCGGCGAGCCTGGAAGCGGCGCTCACCACGCTCGCACAGGTCTTGCAGTCACCCGACTTTCCCGTCTCGGCCTTGGAACGCGAGCGTAAGCGGATGCTAACAGGATTGAAACAAAGAGAGCAGGACCCCGGCGCCAAGGCTGAGGACGCATTTTATTCTAAGCTGTATAAAGATCATCCCTACGGCTCGCCGCCTCAAGGGAACGAGAGGACGTTGTCGGCGTTAAAGCGCGAGGATGTAATGGCGTTCTACCGGCGCTTTTACAGCGCGCCCAACGCGATCGTCGCGATCGTCGGCGATCTCGATCAAGACCGCGCGGCGGGGATCGCGGAACAACTCGCCTCCAAGCTGCCGCCGGGGGCCAAGCCACCGCCATTGCCGCCGGCGCCGGCGCTAAACCAAACCCTGGAGGTCAAGGTTCCGTTCGACTCGACGCAAACGCATGTCTGGGTGGGCGCCCCCGGGATGGCACGCATGGATCCGGACACCTTCCCGCTGTATGTGGGCAATCACAGTTTGGGCGGTGGCGGATTCGTATCACGCTTATATAAGACCATCCGCGCACAGCGCGGGCTGTCTTATAGCGTTTACAGTTATTTCATCCCCATGCGCGTCAAGGGCCCGTTTATCGCCGCGTTACAAACGAGCAATGCGCAGGCGGGCCAGGCGCTCGATCTGCTCGTCGACACCGTACAGGACTATATCAAGACGGGCCCCTCGCCGGCGGAGCTCGATGCCTCAAAGAAGAATATCCAAGGCGGGTTCCCATTGCGGATCGATAGCAACAGCGAAATCGTCGAATACCTTGTGATCATCGGCTTCTACAATCTGCCGCTCGATTACTTGGAGACCTACGTGGACCGGGTCAAGGCCGTGAACCTCGCTGCGATCCGGGACGCGTACCAACGGCGGCTGCACCCGGCGAATCTCGTCAAGATCATCGTCGGGCCGGAACGCGCCGAGACCGCATCGGCACTGCCGGCGGCGCCCCCGCCGGCGCGGCATCTCCATGGTGGCGGCACTCCATAGTAAGGCGCCCGGCAGCGTCCGGATCATCGGTGGCCAATGGCGCCGGACGCGGCTGCCCGTGCTCGATGTTCCCACCCTGCGGCCTAGCGGCGATCGCGTGCGCGAGACCCTGTTCAATTGGCTCCAGCCCGTGATCACTGGCAGCCGTTGCCTGGATCTCTTCGCGGGCACCGGTGTATTGGGTTTCGAAGCGGCTTCGCGCGGGGCCCGCGAGGTGGCGATGGTGGAGCAAGACCACAAGGTCGTAAAAGTGTTGGCCGAGGCCGCGTGGCGATTGAGCGCGCAAGCGGTCACGATCGTCAACCAGAATGTGCTCGCGTATTTGGATGGCCCGGGCCGGCCCTTCGACATCGTCTTTATCGACCCGCCCTTCGCGCACGGACTCTGGGAACCCTGCATGCTCAAGCTGCAAGCGGGGGGATGGCTGCAGCCCGGCGCCTATGTGTTTCTCGAAACCCCGCATGGTATCACTCTTTCGTTGCCCGCCCGGTGGAAGGTGGAACGCAGCGCTCGCGCGGGAAACGTGGACTACCTCCTCGCTCGTGCCCATTGACCCGCGGCCTCCCATGCGCATCACCGCCATCTACCCCGGCAGCTTCGACCCGATTACCCACGGCCATACGGATATCGTCATACGGGCCAGCCGCCTTTTCGAGCGCGTGGTGGTCGCCGTGGCCGCGAGCACCATAAAACATACCGTCTTCACGGCCGACGAGCGGGTCGCGTTCGCGCAGACCGTTTTTGATGGCTTAGAAAACGTCACGGTCTGCCGCTTCGACGGACTGTTGGCCGATGCGGCGCGCGAGCACCGGGCCAGCGTGATCTTGCGCGGGTTGCGCGCCGTCTCCGATTTCGAGTACGAGTTTCAGATGGCCGGCATGAACCGCAAGCTGGTGCCCGAGGCCGATACCCTGTTTTTAACCACAGCCGAACAGTACGGCTACATCTCTTCGAGCTTGGTGCGCGAGGTGGCCTCGCTCGGGGGGGATGTGAGTGAGTTCGTGCATGCCTCGGTCGTCGCGGCGTTAAACCGACGGCTGCCACGCCGCGGGTGAACGCCCGCCCGGTGACGAGCCGCCACCTCGCCTCGCTCGGTGTTCTCTGGTTGGCATGCACACCCGTATCCCGCGCCGGGCAGAGGACACAAGCGGCCATCGCTAGCGCCCATCCCCTCGTAACCGAGGCAGGGCCGAAGTCCTCGCGGCCGGGGGCAATGCCTTCGATGCTCAACTCGCGCTCCGTTGGGCATCGCAATACCCTTTAGTCTAACCGCCAATGACAGAACAAGCTTCCGGCCAGATGCCACCGAAACGCTCCGTGCTGGAGATTGCAGAGCAGCTTGCGAAGATCCTTTCGCTTGTCGCCATACCTGTCGTCTTGGGTGTCGGCGGCTGGGTCCTTCAGTCCAGCATGTCTGACGACAAGACGAAGCAGGAGTACGTCAAACTGGCCGTGACGATCATCAATGATCCGAAGGGAGACGCTACACTGCGCCGGTGGGCGGCGAATCTTCTCAGTCAGACGTCGCCGGTTCCCTTTACACCAGAAACGATAAATGCCTTGTCGTCCGGAGACCAGCGCCTTCCTTTTGTTCCTACCAGTGATGTCTCTGCGACCTTCTCTCCAGACGGTCGGACGCTAATCACCGGAAGCTCAGACGGCAAAGTGCGCATGTGGGACGCTCAGACCGGTCGTTTGCTGCAATCTCTGGAGGCTCCACCGAAGTGAGTTAGCACCGATGCCCAACCTGCCACCGGCGGCGCTACTTCATCGGCGTCCTCGACCCCTGTGCTTCGATCGAGTTCACCCGCGGCTGCCTCTGGGATTGCGCCTTTTGCAGCGCCTGGACCTTTTATGGTCGGAGCTACCGCGAGCTGAGCCCGGAGCGGGCCGTCGAGGACCTCGCGCGGGTCAAGGAGCCCGGAGTCTTCATCGTCGATGACGTCGCCTTTATCCAGGCGCGTCACGGCTACGCCATCGGGGAGGCGATCGCGGGGCGCGGCATCAAGAAACAGTATTACCTCGAGACCCGCGGCGATGTGCTCTTGCACAACGTGGATCTCTTCAGGTTCTGGAAGACGCTCGGGACGCGTTACATGTTCCTCGGCATCGAGGCCATCGACGAAAGAAGGTCTCCAGTTTCACCGCAAGCGTATCAGCCTGGGCAAGAACTTCGAAGCCTTGGAGTGCGCGTGATCGCTCGGCATCCAGGTCGCCATCAACATCATCGCCGATCCGGACTGGGACCGGTACTTTTTCAAACCCATTCTCTCGGTCTCAGGAAATTCTCATAGAGATCGGCCTCGGCGCTACCGGGCTCGGGTTTCCAGTCATAGCGCCACTTCACGAGAGGCGGTAGTGACATGAGAATGGATTCCGTGCGTCCGCCCGATTGCAGGCCAAAGAGCGTACCGCGATCGTAGACAAGATTGAATTCGACATAGCGGCCGCGCCGGTAGAGCTGGAAGTCGCGTTCGCGTTCTCCATAGGGATGGTCCTCGCGGCGCTCGACGATGGGTAGATACGCAGCCAGGTAATGATCGCCGACACTGCGGGCGAAGGCGAAGCACTGGTCGAAACCCCAAGCGTTGAGGTCATCGAAGAAGAGGCCGCCGATCCCGCGCGGCTCGGCTCGATGGTGGAGATAGAAGTACTCGTCGCACCAGCGTTTGAAGCGCGGGTAGACCTCGGCGCCGAAGGGCGCGCAGGCCGCCTGGGCGGTCCGATGCCAGTGACGCGCATCCTCGTCGAAGCCATAGTAAGGCGTGAGATCGAAACCGCCGCCGAACCACCAGATGGGATCACTGCCCTCGGCCTCGGCGCTGATAAAGCGCACATTGGCATGCGAGGCGGGGACGTACGGATTGCATGGATGCATCACCAGCGAGACGCCCAGGGCGCGGAATCCCCGTCCGGCGAGATCCGGGCGCTGGGCGCTGGCCGCGGGCGGCAAGCGCGCGCCGTGCACTTCGGAGAAGTTGACCCCCGCCTGCTCGAACAGGCGCCCCTCCACGAGCACCCGCGTCAGGCCGCCGCCCCCCTCCGTGCGCCGCCAAGGGTCGTCCATGAATCGTGCCACGCCGTCTTGTTGTTCGAGAGCCCTGCAGATCCGGTCTTGGAGATCACGCAGGTAGCTCCGTACCGCGTCGAGCGGCAGCGCTGTCTTCATGCTTTGATCCTCGTCCAGATTCCGAAAAAGTTATGCTGAGTTATGCTATAAAGGCTTTTTATCAGGGAACCCCCATGAGCCCACGCGCAGCACAGGTACAACGCGATACGCAGGAAACTCAGATCGGCGTGACCTTGGATCTCGATGGCGCCGGTCAATCGGATCTCCATACCGGGATCCCCTTTCTCGACCATATGCTCGATCAGGTGGCGCGGCACGGGTTGATCGACCTCAAGATCGAAGCGCGCGGGGATCTGCACATCGACGCGCACCACAGCGTCGAAGACATCGGCATCGCGATCGGTCAGGCGCTCGCGCAAGCGCTCGGCGACAAGCGCGGGATCAGGCGCTACGGCCATGCTTACGTCCCGCTCGACGAGGCGCTGTCGCGGGTGGTCATCGACTGTTCGGGACGGCCCGGCCTCGAGTTTCACGTGGATTTTCCGCGTGCGCGGGTCGGGGATTTCGATGTCGATCTTTTCTACGAATTCTTCCAAGGATTCGTCAACCACGCGCGCGTGACGCTGCACATCGACACGCTCCGCGGCCGCAACGCCCATCATATTATCGAGACCGTCTTCAAAGCCTTCGGCCGCGCCTTGCGCATGGCCGTCGAGCCCGACCCGCGGCTTGAGGGCGCCGTGCCCTCGACCAAGGGCAGCCTCTGA